>NZ_JAUBVJ010000081.1:22383-36674 GCF_036702785.1 Microcoleus sp. AR_TQ3_B6
TGCGAGCAATAAACCCGGTTGCTGATACCATGCAGCGTCTGGGGCAAATCTAAAATCTAAAATCTAAAATCTAAAATCCTGTACCCACTTGTCACCTTCCTAAGGGGGTTTCTTGACTAAAAACCTAAGCTTTGCGATAATTTGCGAGCAATAAACCCGGTTGCTGATACCATGCAGCGTCTGGGGCAAATCTAAAATCTAAAATCTAAAATCTAAAATTGATTGGCTGGCAAGCTGAAAAATCTTAAACTTGAACTTTACAGTAGTGATGAAGGAGTAAGACGTGGCAGAGCGGTTTCCCAAAGGATCGATATTATCGGTGATATCCTCGATATCCTCTCCCAACTCCGGCTCAAAGCAGCCTAAGTCCGGCAAAGCAAGTGAGTCTGGCAACTCGGACCGCCGCCGGGAGCAACCGCAAAACGGCAATTCAGAAATTCGATCGCCACAACCTGTGACTTTGGCACCGCAACAGGGCCGCAGCAGCAGAATTAGAGCCAATTCTCCCGCACCTTCGGAAGATTTGACTGGACAAGACTTTTTATCCGATCCTAGATCTGCCATTAACCCCAGAAAACCCAGAATCAGCAAAATTCCCCCGTCGAACAGTCGCCAACCAGGCAAAAAAAGCCTCGCTGCTGTGGATTTGTTCGATTTTCCGAACCCGAATCGGCCAAACGTGAGTTCGATCGCCAGCAATCCCACCAGCGAGCTTTCGACTCCAACTCCCCAGGAGCCTCCTGCGCGCATTCCAGACACGCGATCGCGCCCAAATACCAAAAAAGCCCCCGTGTCGAAACCGCGTCCCCAAGCGAGCCAGAGAGCCGGCAAACGCTCTGCACCCCGGACCGTGCCGCCGTTGGTGTACGCTACTCGCTTGCTGATTTTGGGAGTTGGGATTGCGGTGATTTGCGGGACAATGCTGTCTGTGGTGAATGGTGTGAGTCGAGCATCGAGTGTAGCGGCAGAAGAAGAAACCACCGCAGGGCAGAAAAACCCAGCCGATAGCGCATCTGCAGCACCGGCGGCTGCAGAAGTGCTGCAACTGAATCAAGAATTAGGGGCTTTGAAAACGCAAGTTCAGGTTTTAGCAACAGAAAATCCTACTTTGACAGCGGGAATATTTCTAGTCGATTTAGATACTGGAAGCTACCTAAATTTTAACGGCGATACTGCTTTTGCTTCAGCTAGCACGATTAAAGTACCAATTTTAGTAGCTTTTTTCCAAGCAGTAGAGGAGGGCAAAGTGCAGTTAGATCAGATGCTGACGCTGAAGCCCGAACACATTGTGGGCGGTTCTGGGGAGATGCAAGACGACGCACCGGGTAAGAAGTATTCGGCTTTGGAAGTTGCCAAAAAGATGATTGTTGTCAGCGACAATACGGCGACAAATATGATGATTGAGTTGTTGGGAGGTGCTGATGTGTTGAATCAGCAGTTTGCAAATTGGGGTTTGAGGGCGACGGTTATCCGCAATAATTTGCCGGATTTGGAGGGAAGTAATACTACGAGTCCGCAGGATTTGATTAATATCATAGCCCAGATCGATCGGGGAAATCTGGTATCGGTGAAATCGCGCGATCGCATTTTGCAAATCATGCGCCAAACTAAAAACGATTCTTTGCTGCCGAGAGGTTTGGGCGAGGGTGCAGTTATTGCTCACAAAACCGGAAATATTAATACAATGCTTGCGGATGCGGGGATGGTGGATTTGCCTAACGGTAAGCGTTATTTGCTGGCGGTGATGGTGAAGCATCCGCCGGAAACGGAGAAACCAGCTCAAACATTAATTCGGGATATTTCTCGGATGAGTTACCGCTATTTGAACGGTGACGAAACGCCAGCGGATTCACAAGTTAAAATTAAAAATTGAAAATTCAACCGGGTTTTTTAGGGCAAGTGTTGTAGACTTTATCAAACTATAAATGAGTTTGTATGATGAAACTAAACATCCGATTTGCTTGTCTGGTAGGACTCTCAACTTTAGCCGTTGCAGTCTCCCCCACTTTGAGTAATGCTAATCCTGCTCCTGAATCTCAGACGGACGGGGTGACAGTGATTAACAACAATATCGAACTCAATCGGGCTAAAAACTTAGCCCGTCAAGCTGCAGAAGCTGCCAATGGGGGTTTAGGGAAGTATCGAGCTGAAGCTTCTATGCACGGTACTTCTAAGGAATCGCCGTTTGTTGATAATGGCGATGGAAGTTGGACTTTTACTTTTAAGGGCTACAAACCCGGTTCGTCTGTCTATACTGTAGAAACGGTTGTTACGGTTTTTAAAGATGGCCGAATTAGAGTTGATTACAATGGGCAAATCCGCGAGTCAAGCGGAATTTAACAATACTTCGGACTTACTCACGGGTGTTCAGAAACCGGGTTTTTCACGAAATACTTTGTTACAGCCCCAGAAATGTTAAAAAACCCGGTTTCTTGCTGTTGATGCGTTGAGGGCTGAATTTGTGAAATAGCGATCGCCCGATTAGAGAAATCATATCATGTGCGTGCGATCGCCCACAATACAATTGCCGGGGCGGGTTTTTGAGATTGTCGGTTTTTGGCAAATATTATTGGTGAAGCCGCCCCTACAGGAATCAGGGTAATTTACCGGAGATGAAATCATTGATTAAGCTTTCGGATCGGGCGATCCGCGCAACATTCTTTCGGTAGTGAGGCCGCGATCGATTTCTTCTCAATGAATGCGCTAACCACCGCGGCATACTTGCCACTTCTGGCGCTGTGCGGGTGTCGCATTCGGCGGGGATAGGAAACTAGAGGTAGGGTAATGGTTGGCCGGTCCATCCAATCGAGGCTAATTCTGTCTTTGGTAAAATGGAGTTGCTTAAGTCTGTCCTCGGTTTGAATTGCCAAACTACCCATACCACGCTTCAATAAATTTTGCTGATTTTTTTGTGCGATCGAGTGTAATTTCCCAAGTTTTTTGGCACTGAATGCAATTTCATATTATGTCCGGTCGAGCGACCGCGATTTTTGTAGGGGCGGGTTCACCAACAATACCTGCCCACAATCTCCCATCTCAAAAACCCGCCCCGACCGGGATATTATGGTTAATCGATCGGACATGATATCAATCCCTGATAGGGATTTAGGTTGATTCCGGCTGCAATTTAAATTTAGCACTTTCAATTAGTTTTTCCACTGTTTCAATCCCTGATAGGGATTTAGGTTGATTCCGGCATGAAGGAGAAGCACTCCTTCCTGGAGGCAGTAGTGTTTCAATCCCTGATAGGGATTTAGGTTGATTCCGGCAGTAGAGTATCAACAGTATCTAGCGAAATTCTTCTTGTTTCAATCCCTAATAGGGATTTAGGTTGATTCCGGCCGGAATCTTTGGCCGGAATCTTTGATGAAACTAGCGATACTGTTCCTATGTACTTCGGTCATATTGAGTTTCAATCCCTGATAGGGATTTAGGTTGATTCCGGCTTTGTCGGGAATTAAGGATGGATTGGCGATCGGCAAAACCTGTTTCAATCCCTGATAGGGATTTAGGCTGATTCCGGCGTTGCCCGGTGTTTGTCGGCTGCGCGCGGGGCGTTGAGTTTCAATCCCTGATAGGGATTTAGGTTGATTCCGGCAATAAAACACAACTATCAGGAATTGAAAGTAAATATTCGTTTCAATCCCTGATAGGGATTTAGGTTGATTCCGGCGGTGCGGGACGGTGTACGTGCTAACCATGTCACAGCAGTTTCAATCCCTGATAGGGATTTAGGTTGATTCCGGCACGTAGAGATGAGATTATCTATGACATATACAAGGCTACGTTTCAATCCCTGATAGGGATTTAGGTTGATTCCGGCCGGTGCGCCATCCGTATTCTGGCGAAATAATTGGGTTTCAATCCCTGATAGGGATTTAGGTTGATTCCGGCGCGACCGTCCGCGGCGACAACCCAGAAATTTACGGTCAGTTTCAATCCCTGATAGGGATTTAGGTTGATTCCGGCCGCCCGTGCCAGAAGCCTTACAGTATTTAGTTTTCAAGGTACAGTTCCGTGAACCATCTAAAAAATATCATTTCAGCCACCGCCCTGTCAAGAGACAAAATTTTCAACAACCCTCAAAGCTATACACAGCAATAATTTCAGCGTTTCCGTGAATCGTTTTTTTCAGCATTGAGGCTCAAACCCTTGCCACACCAGCCATACAGCCGAAAGATTTGACCAAGAATTTCTTGATGGTACCCGCCACGTGATTTATCTGTGGAATCAATCCCAAATCGCAAATCGAAAATCCTCAAGCCCCCGCATTTATGCGTGGGGTCAATCTAAAATCTAAAATCTAAAATCTAAAATCGATTGACCCCCTCAAAAAAACACCTACCCATTCACGGAAATTCCAGCAACCAGAAAGCGATTAAACACTCGCCACGGCTTCGAGTTGCGCCGCCTCTTCCTCGTTCATCTCGTCGAGTTTCTGCCAAACTTGCTGCATCAATTCATCCAACCCAACTCGACTCACAGCCGAAATAAACAAAATCGGAGCTCCGCTAATTTCTTTAAGTCTGCTGATTAAATTACCGATTTCTTCGCTTTCGAGGTCGATCGCATCTACCTTATTAAAAGCCAAAATCTGCGGTTTATCCGCCAAACCACGCCTGTAAGCTTTCAACTCTTCCTGAATTGTGACGTAATTGGCGATCGGATCTTCATCCGTAATATCGATCAAATGCAGCAACAACCGAGTGCGTTCGATGTGCCGCAAAAACTCGTAACCCAAACCAGCACCTTCGTGAGCTCCCTCAATCAATCCCGGAATATCTGCAAACACCGTACCGTCGCCAGTCGGTTTTCTGACTACGCCCAAATTCGGGACTAAAGTTGTAAACGGATAATCTGCTATCTTGGGGCGAGCCGCAGACAAAGCTGAAATTAAAGTCGATTTGCCAGCATTCGGCATCCCGAGAATACCCACTTCAGCTAATAGCTTTAATTCCAAACGCAAAAATTTGTGTTCGCCTTCTTTACCCGGCATCGCATAATCTGGAGCGCGGTTAGAATTAGTCAGAAAACACTTATTCCCCAAACCGCCTTTGCCGCCTTGGGCAACGCAAAAAGTCTGTCCCGGCCTGACTAAATCTGCTAAGATTGCCTGAGTTTCCGCGTCGTAAACTACAGTACCGCAGGGAACTTCAATTGTGCGATCGTCCCCAGAAGCCCCCGTCATATTCTTCGGCGCGCCGCGCTTCCCGTCTTCCGCTTTAAAAATCCGGTTGTACTGAAAATCTAGCAGCGTTTGCAGGCTTTCCACCGCCACCATAAACACAGAACCGCCCCGCCCGCCCGTGCCGCCGCTCGGCCCGCCCGCCGGAACATACTTCTCTCTGCGAAAAGCTACCATACCGTCGCCGCCTTTGCCGGCTGCCACTTGAATATCTGCTCGATCGATAAATTGCATAATTTAGTCAGTAGTCAATAGTCAGCAGTCAATAGTCATTACTTATTATGATACCAGATACAAGTACCCTATTCCCCTATTCCTTTAGTCCTGGTCGGCGGACGACAGCCAAGTTTACTTGCGATTTACAGTTCCCACAAAAATATAGCAATCCTAAAGAATTTCTTACTCCCTCCCCAAGGCATTGGGGAGGGTTGGGGTGGGGTAAAAAATTTACGACTCCTGCAAGGATTGCTATATAATTCTACCAATTCTGAAAAGTAGTGCAGAGCGAAAGATTGTACGCGACCATCTGTAGGGAAACGGCACTGCCGTGTCCGGCTCCTAAATCTGGGACTTTTAATAATTTGTATAAGATTGAAGATGGTACAAAAAATTTTGTTGAATTAGTACGATCAAAGCAGATTTGATATTAGCAATACTCACGCACAAAAACTGAATAAGCCGGGTTTTTATAATGAGGCGGATAGCTGTAAAAATGTTTTTTTATGGAAAAATTAGGTTTTTAAATCCTCGCCAATCCTCTCATACAAATTAGCAATTGCTAATTACAGGACTTCCGCAAATACTGATTTATAGCAACCGCCAAGACGGTGAGGACATTCTTAATCGCTGAAACCATTGCTATTAAGCTGTTCGGGATTTAAATTGTATGTCAAAAAACAATAAAATTTTTGTGGGGTGGGGGTCCCGCCCGCCTAGAATATGCAATTTAAATGCGCGACAGCTTACTGCTTCTTCCTTCTTCCTTCTTCCCTCTTCCTTCTTCCTTCTTCCTTCTGCTATAAAGTGCGAATTATAGCCGTAACGTGCTTGTGGGCGCATTCTACAAATAGAGGTTCTGCGCCCAGGAATGAACTAGCAACTCGCAATTACCCTCTCCTACTAACAATATGACGATACATCTTCCTTGCATTCATCTGCCAAATAGCAGAGAGCTCGAAAGCGCATCCCGACTAACTGTTCGTAAAGCGGGTTAATCTGGCACATCGCCGGAATGTGGACAATTTTGCGACCAAATAATACAATATCTCGCTCAAACGGACACTGCGGCGGAATAATTTTACAGACAAAGTGTGCCAATCTGGGGTCGTGAATTTCCCAGCCGTCGAGCCAGTCTTTTACCGGTTGCAGGACATTGTTGTGGTGAGGTTTAGGTAGCCGAGAGGAAAGCGGTGTTCCGACGACGGGGGGGACAATCGCATCAAAGACTATTTGGCTGCTGGGCCCCTGCGGATCGCACTTGCTGTCTTCGATGGTGTGTCGCAAAGCTTCGATAGCCTCCACGTTCTGACCCAAAGCTGTGCAAAAATTGTAGATAACCTCGTCTTCGCTGCTCGAGTATGTACCGTCTGCCAAAGCTACCATTACTGCTGTCCTCAAAAAATCCTCGCCTTTTGCGGTGTCTTGCCCAAACGCAGCGGCTAGTTCCTCTGCAGTAATCGGTTCAAAATTCCCCTCAAAAGATACCGGATGTAGTTCATCCTCAGTTAGATTCGCAATCATTTTTTGCTCGTATTCGTCAAAATTGCCGTCTGCCCAAGCAATTGTCAGCAATCCGCGCAGCCAAACAGTAATCTCTTCATTGGTGCAGGAAGATTTAAGGTTACTCATTAGCCTTTCCATTTGGATATACCAGTCAATTTGGTCGTTTACAGCGGGAGCAATATTTGCCTCCGAAAAAATATTACTGCTTTTTTGTTCGATCGACGATCTACTTGTAGAAGGTTGGTGCCTGAAGATTGCTCCAAACGTTTGTAGTGGACGTGTTAAAAGCATATGTGTTTCTCAGGAGCATCGCTAACTAGCGAGCTAATCTATTGGTTTTTTCTATTCCCTAAAATGTCATCTATCAGAAGGAATAGGTTTCTTGAATTTATCTTAACTCTAGTTGCACCCATTGAGATGGCGATCGAATTTTTTATTTAAGCCCGATTGCCCTTAGCAACCCTATTTTTCGCAAAAAATAAAAGGTTGGCAAGCGAAGGATCTAATCAGGTACTGGGTTTCTCACTCAGGAGCGATCGAACTTCGCTGTCTTTACATTTTAATATATATTTTTGTAAATTTTTCTGTGCCGGCAGGACAATATTAACAACGAGCCGGCTTTAAGCTGTTGAAAGAAAAAGATATGAGGAAATAGTGACCGCCTGTTAACGGGTGTGATTGCTGTGTCCGTCTAGAAATGACCGATTTTTTTTTAACTTCTGCGGCACAAAATCCAGCGCAATTCCATGGGCGGGCGTGCGTTTGCCATCGGGAAGACATCTCGACCGGTGGACCAACTGGCAAACCAGGGCGTCGGCGGCCAGGCTCCTTCCGGCAGGTGGTGGCGTTCGTACTCAAACACCAATTCGTCGGATATTTGGACTAAGGGCAACCCTTCCATTGCGGTAGCGAGTTCTTGGGGCGTAAATAAAGTAGACCAGGAAAGTTGGGCAACTTGTCGCACCAGGGCATCAGGCTGGTAGTCGCCGACAGTTAAAAACGTGCTGAACAGCAACAGACCTCCGGGACTCAGGGAATCGCACATTTTAGCCAGGAAAAGCCGTACTTGATCGCTGTCTCGAAAATGTGAAATGACTTCGGCGGCAACTGCCAACTGGTAGCGGGCCGGTTTCATCCGGATTAAGGGGTCGAGCACATCGCCTTCAGTAACTGTGACGGGAAGATTTTCGGCTGTTACTGCAGCTTTCAATTGTTCTGCAAAAGCTGGAGCTAGTTCGATCGCATCCACAGAATAGCCCAATCTCGCCAGCGGCAAGGTATTGCGGCCGGTACCAGCCCCCACGTCCAAAATCCGCACTCGATCGGGTGTACCCAATTTAGCAGCCGTTGCCATCAATTTTGCATCTGGATGAGAGCCGAAAAGCGGAGGTTCTCTGGTGTCTACCCAGCTTTTGTACTGTTCTCCAACTGTTGAGGTAGTAACAATCACTTTGCAGGCTAAACCGGTTTGCGGCGGCTGTACTGATTCGTATTGCAGGATCAGCATCGATGCTGTGGAGCTGCGGTAGCCTTGTTCTAACTTGTTGACTAAAAGCTTGCTGAGTTCGTCTCTGCGGTCTGCTGGCAGGGGTCTGTCGAGAGTGCTAAAAAGCTGTTCGATCGCCTTGAGATAGTGGTTTAGCATTCCCGGGACGCAGGGGAAAGCTAATTCTCCGCGAGCGACTATGCGAGTATTAATTTTGTAGAGGATAGCTTGCTGGAGAATGTCGGGATTTACTACCAGCGGTAGCTGTTCGGTCTGGTTGATTGTACTTTCGGCGCCCATAAAATCCGCGAAGAAGTCATTAGTTATTAGTCATTAGTCATTAGTCGTTAGTCATTAGTCATTAGTCATTAGTCATTAGTCATAGGGAACGCGGTTGAGAGCTGACTGTACAATTTAAGAGTATAAAAAAGCCGATTTGAGATTTATTTGGTGTTGCTTAGTCTTTTTAGATTGTAGAAAATCCGATTTGAGAGCTTTATTTTAGATCGATCTCAAATCTTAAAACTAAAATCGACCAAGCCCAAAACGCGAGTATGTCCCAAAATCGGAGTTATTATCAAGATCATCTGTAGCGGATTTAAATGGTAGGTTTCACGGCGAGGTGGAAAAAGCGTCAAATCTTCTCGCCTTCTCCCCTCTCTCCTTCCCCTCGTGAGCCATAACAGGCAATTTATATGGGTAGCAACTTAAAGCTGGGCTTAGTTGCTGCCGGTAAAAGTCACTTGAGGGAACTTTGACTGAGCTTCAGTCATCGGGCGCCGTCTGCCTTCCTCTTGCCAGTAGTTGATTACTTCTGTGGCTTGGTTGAGAATTTCGACCCGATCGTTGTCAGCAATCCAGTGTTTGGCTTCGAGTTCGTTTTTGAGGTCTTCCCAGGCATCTTTGCGAGGCCAGAAAAAGTATGATGTCAGCGGGCTAGTTCCTTTGCCGACCACTTGGTCAACGGCGAGGGCAACATTCTCTTCTAGCCAGAGAACTTTTAAGATGAACTTGGACAAGCAAACCTCCAGGGTTCCGATCGAACTTGTTAAAAATTTCTACAATCGCTAAGCGTAGCACACTGTGTTCGATAATGGGTCATCGGTCATTAAAAGTTTTGTGGCGCGGCTGGTTTTAGGGCCGCTTAGGGGCTGGGAACAGATAAAATTTGGGTTCTCACGCGCCCTAGGTACAAGGATGGTTAAGTTGTGAACAGAGTTATAGTAGTCTTCGACATTGACGGTGTGGTGCGGGATGTGTCCGGTTCCTACCGGCGGGCGATCGCGGATGCGGTCGAGCATTTCACAGCGGGTGCTTTTCGCCCAAATTCTCTCGATATCGACTCTCTGAAGTCTGAGGGAGTGTGGAATAATGACTGGCAGGCATCTTTCGAGTTAGTTTGCCGTTATTTTGAGGGGATTGGGCTCAAGCGCAGCGAACTCGCTCTCAACTATGACGAATTAGTGGCTTTCTTCCAAAGTCGCTATCGCGGGCCCGACCAGGAAAATTGGACTGGTTACATTTGCGGCGAACCGCTGCTGTTAACTCCCGCTTACCTGGAAAATTTAACAGTTGGGGGAGTTGTTTGGGGCTTTTTTAGCGGGGCGATGCGGGACGAAGCTGCTTATGTTTTGTCAGGGAAACTGAGTTTAAATTCCCCCGTGTTGGTGGCGATGGAAGATGCACCGGGAAAACCCGATCCGGCTGGACTTTTCGCGGCAATTGAACAGTTGGAAACCCTACACGGTTTAGAAAAAAATTTGCCCGTGATTTACGCGGGAGATACTGTGGCCGATATTTACACGGTTATGAAGGCGCGGGAAGTGCAACCAAATCGGGTTTGGCTGGGGGCTGGAATTTTGCCGCCTCATGTTTTGGATGATGCTGTGCGCTGCGAGGCTTATGCTGCGGTGCTGAAAAATGCCGGTGCAGCAGAGGTTTTCAGCAATGTCGAGGAGTTGACGGCTGCGCGGATTCGAGAATTAGTTCAGTAGGCCAGCCAGTCTGTAGGCTACGCATTCCGCACCTTATTTTGTGGACAAACAATTCCTGTAGATTGCGCCTAGCGAACCGGATATTATATCAAATCCGTTCGCATCGGAATTATCCATCTCTCTCTTCCCTTTCTCTGTATCCTCTGTGTCCTCTGCGGTTTAATCATTCCGATACAGCCGGCATGGATATTATTGACAAACAAGTGTAATTTTGTTAAATAATTTGGCACCTTATCCTATTGGCAAGTAAATGTAGTTTTGTTACATTTATTTGTCAATTTTTGCATCTTTGAGTTGACAATATCGGCGGCGGCGGCGTAGTACAGAGTAGAGGTCAATCTCTAGGAGAAAGCAACTATGTTAGTTTCGCGATCTAGTGCTAAACAACCTACGCTGGAAGAAACTCGGCAACTAGAAAAGCTCCAAGTCCAAATCGAGCGAGCTGTTGCTGACGGCAAGATATCCAAGCAAGAAATGGAAGACATCAAGAGAGCGATTTGTGCTGACGGAAAAGTGACTGTAGAAGAACTGGAACTGTACAGAAGATTGGTGACAGATAGGATTGTTGCCGGAGAAGTTGAATACGAGTTTTGAGAATCAAGAAGTTTGGCAACGAGCGGTGGACTGGTGAATATTGAGGAAAGAAGGAAGAAGGAGGAAGAATTATAATTGTTATTCAATAATTTATTTCCTGATAGCTTCGGGTGACATTTGACAATTATTGGGAGCATCCCTTTTAGGAAAAATACCCCACAATCATCGGGATGCTCGCAATTTTTTATGGGCGTTTTGAGATTATTTCAAGTGCAAGAATTTGTCTAGTGCGCTGACTGCAACTGGCGGCCAGCGGCGGGTATTGGCAACCCAATCGAGGTCTTTGTAGCGGGAATCGAGGCCGATGGCTGCTACCCAATTGCTCTCAGCTTCGCCGCGCTTTCCGGCTTCCCAAAGACAGGCGCTGAGGGCTGCTCTCATGTCGGCAAATTGGGGGTATCTGCGGACGATGTTTTTCATGTTGCGAATTGCTTCTTTGGTTTGCCCGTTTTGATAAAGTGCGAGGGCGTGGTTGGCGCGGGCAAAGGCGTATTCGGGGGCTAATTCAAAGGCTTTGCTGTAGTCGGCAATTGCTTGTTCCCATTTTCCTAAACCGGCTTCGGCGTTGCCTCGGTTGTTGTAGGCTGCTGGATCGTTGGGGTCTAATTCTAGGACGTGATTGTAATCGGCGATCGCTTCTTCCCAGCGTCCTAAACCTTCTAAGGCGGTGCCGCGGTTAAGGTAGGGATCGGGGGCGTCGGGAGCTAGTTCGATCGCTCTTTCGTAGTCGGAAATTGCTGCTTGTAGCTTGTTTTGGCTGACGCGAGAATTGCCTCGGTTGCTCCAAGCGGGGGCTTGTGAGGGAAATTTGTCAATGATTTGAGTCCAAAAAGTTTCAGCGGCGGGAAATTTGCCTTCATTTGTAGCTTCAAAAGCTTTTTGAACGAGTTCTCCCAATTCCTGCTGCGGATCGGCGATATCTGTTGGTTGTACTTGTGCGGTAGCGGGCGCGATATTTCCCAACCAAACTAACCCGGTTACAATTAATACTGTAAAAAATCTGAAAAATGAGCGAATCATCGTTGTTGGCAGTTTAAACTTTACTAAACATATTATTAACCGAATTTGCGGGCGTTGCACGGTAGGCAACCTCTAATATCAAATCCGTTAGCATCGGAATAGTAAATTCGAGTTCACTGTTGACGGTTCACTGTTCACAGTCAACAGTCAACCGTCAACATCACGGACGGTGTAACCGTCCATGATATAAACGCTTATTTCATCAGCCATTTACAATTCTAAAATCTAAAATCTAAAATCTAAAATCTAAAATGCCATAAGTTAGGGGTAATTTGGTGAAAAAACGGTTACTAATTTTGGGGGGGACGGGGGATGCTGCTTCCTTGGCGGCAAGAGCGTCTCAAATCGCTGAAATCGAGGTGGTATCTTCTCTAGCAGGACGCACTCAACAGCCTTTTAGCCCAAAAACGGGTACGGTGCGAATTGGGGGGTTTGGTGGGGCGGCTGGGCTGGCTGCGTTTTTGCTCGATCGCCCGATCGACTTGTTAATTGATGCTACTCATCCGTTTGCGGCTCAGATTTCTGCCAATGCTGCTGTTGCTGCTGCTGAGTGTAATGTGCCATATTTGATGCTGGTGCGTCCAGCTTGGGAGAGGGTGGAGGGGGATCGCTGGATTGAAGTTGCCAGCCACTCGGAGGCGGCAATTGCTTTATTAGGGCAGTCTCAGCGGGTGTTTCTCACCATTGGCAGGCAGGAATTGGCGGAGTTTGCGGGTTTGGATGCTATTTGGTTTTTGATGCGGGCGATCGATCCTCCTGCACTAAATACTCCTGTTCCTAACGGTAAATTGTTATTAGCAAGGGGGCCTTTTACCTTGGAAGACGAGCGGAAATTACTATTAGAATATCAGATTGATACAATTGTTAGCAAAAATAGCGGGGGCGGTGCTACTTATGCTAAAATTGCTGCGGCTAGGGAACTGGGACTTCCGGTTGTGATGGTGCAGCGGCCGCCGATTCCCGATGTTGAGCAGGTTGCTGATGTTGAAGGGGCGATCGCTTGGCTAATTAAGCAGTTATTAGTTATTAGTTATTAGTTACATCTTTGGGGCGATCGGAATGTGCCAGGCCTCAACTGAGGTTGTAGCAGCCAGACTGCAAGGATTCCTCTGCAGCAAGCGTCTATAACCAACTAAGCTAGTATCAGCAGTTGGGGTTAAGGTCGCGGATCTGACGGGGTGACAACGCCTCTGTCTTTTTGAGAGCGATCGATTTAAACTCTTCTCAGTGCAAGGCTTTTCGATTTTTTGTCACTGCTTCAGCAAAATTACTCTAATAACCATACCCAATCAGGAGACTCAAATATATGCAATACAAAAACGGTATGCCAATTGCCATTATTGGCGCGGGAATATCTGGCCTTACGACAGCCCATATTCTCCAGAAAAATGGCTTCCAAGCAGTTGTTTTTGAGAAATCCGAAAAGATGGGCGGAGTATGGGCAGTTGCCTACGCAAACATACACCTGCAAAATATCGGGGAACAGTATCATTTATCAGATTTTCCGTGGCCCTTCACGCCGGATTTACATCCTACCGGAGAACAAATCCTGAATTATTGGGGGCAAGCGGTCAACCATCTAAAGCTTGACGTGCGGTTAAATCACGAAGTTATCGAACTAAAAGAAACAGAAGAGGGCTGGCTATTAAGATATAAAAACCAGGAAGGGGTTCACGAACAATTATTTGGATACGTCGTTATCTCAGTTGGGCAATATACACAAGGAAAGAATAAACCTGAATTTCCAGGTATCGAAGATTTCGGCGGGAAAATCATCACTGAACGGGATGTCCACACGCTTGATATATTCGATAATCAACGAGTTGTAATCGTTGGCTTCGGAAAGAGCGCCTTGGACATGGCGACTTTCGCAGCCAAACAAGGCGCGCAAGTAAATCATGTATTTCGTACAGCGCACTGGCTTATGTCAAAATGGATTTTGGGCGTACATTTTACCTACGCATTATACAGCCGTTTTGGGACAGTGATGATGACAAGTTGGGCACATCCAACCACCATTGAACGTTTCCTGCACAATCGCCTTGCCTTCATTGTTTCACGTTATTGGGATTTGGTTGCATCCGTCTTCCGCTTTCAAGTTCAGCGAAATGTTTCTGGCAAAAGCCAAGCCGCCCAGGATCGCATCAAAGCTGTACAACCAGACCAAAAACTATTGCATGATTTACGTTCAGCCACACCGGTTGCGCCTGAGGATTATACCAATTTTCAAAAATCATGCAACAGTAGCTAGGGCTGACAAAATGTAATCCCATCCAGTTATAGATGCTAT
>NZ_JAUBVJ010000082.1:0-36494 GCF_036702785.1 Microcoleus sp. AR_TQ3_B6
ACCTCTTTTAAGTGTGCTTTTAGGCGCTGTCGATCTTCGGGTGTCATTTTATTTACCTTATCCTTTTTTACTGTTTTACTAGCTTCTTCATTTTAGATATTTTTTTATAGATTTGCAAAAGTGAGATGCACCCTATTTAAGTCTTTATTAACTACTTTCATTACATGAAAACGATCGATAATAACTCGCGCATTTGGGAGTACTTGTTTGATAACTTTACGGAATCCTCCCCACATATCAACACTCACTTCCTCAACTTGTTTCCGAACCTCAATCGGCTGTTTCATAAGGACTTCAATGATTTCTTCACAGCGATGAGAATCAATCATCTCAATTAAATTACCTTCGGAGATGTCACTAACAACAGTCACCAAATTTCCTTGACCTTTTCGCATACTTATCTCATCGAGACAAATTCGTTTAACCCGTTTCCAATTCGGTTTTTTTTTACCTGCTCAAATATTCCTTTTATTTTGTCATAATTCAGTCCTTCTTCTCGGACAATTTGCTCCATGTTCGATTGTTTTACACGCTCATAAATATTTTGTTCGTATCGTTGAGTATGCCGTCTTTTAACGTCCAAAAAATCTATTCTTTCTGTGGGATACCGTTGACAAGTAGGACAGTAAAACTGCCGTCGTGGAATTTTTAGATACACAGGACGACCAAAAACAGACAAATCTCTTACTAGAATTGGTCGAGCTTGATGCAGTTTTCCGGTAGGATTTTTACAATGATGACAAACAATTCCTTTTGATAAAATGCTAAGTCCCAAGAAAATTTTTTCCTCAACTTGAGTACAAGTTTCAACCCTGACTCCAGGCAATGCTAATAGATAGTCTAGATGGAAGCTCATAACGGTAAATGTATTATGAGGTACATTTTACACCATAAACTCAGGAGAGCCGAGACGCTCAATCTCTATTCCGAATTTCAGTGCGGTAAAACCGGCCACTGTAGAATGTTGGCCTGTTGCTTTTGGTATCTCAATAATTTCTCCATTGTGCAGTTCGTAGCGGTGTTCTGAGTTTTCAGGATACCAGTCACTGAATTCATCGAATTTTACTAATTCTGGTAGGGTTTGAATCATGGTTACTCCATCAATTTTGGTTTTGATAGCTGTACGGGGTCGGAATTGATAGGGAAGATTGACTTGTTGTTAGTATCCTTTTCACATTAAAAGTGTTGCCAGTTTTCTGTAGAGATTTTTTTTTGCAAAAATTATTTTTGTATAATATTAAAACAATTATTTAAGTTTTTCTAGAACAATTTGTTGATAAAAACCCTCTAAAGCTGTCACGCAAACTTGATCGTCAAACAAAGCATCTTGTCGCTGACTCATGCGTTGTGCAATGTCTCGCCGCCACTGTGAGTCTAGACCTAACTTGACAGCAATTTGAATATATTCCTCTTCGTTTTGTGCAATTGTGTCTGTTACTCCCAGCATTTTTAGAAAGCTATAAGCGTGAAGTCCCCGCATAAATTCTCCTGGACAGGTGACTATGGGTAAATTGCAAGCGATCGCCTCTAAAGATGTATTCCCCCCAGACCAAGTAAAAGTATCTAAGAAAACATCGGAAAGAAAGTTAATTGCTATGTAATCTTGTCGAGTTGGAATGGTTCGGAATAGACAGTAATCTTCGCTCTCAAGATTAACAGCAGCAAAAGCAAATTTTAGCCGTTCTCGCAGCAGTTCGCCGCGAGGAAAGATAAACTGAGCTTGCGGAACGCGGCGGGCAATTTCTGCTAAAATGAAATCATATTGCGGTAAGTATTTGAAAGGGGCTTGGCAGCATAAATAAATTACTGCATCTTCTCTGAGGTCAAAATCTAAGCGACTGTTGTTTAATTTACCTACGGTTGGTTTTGGGTAAGCAACGCCAATATTCGGCAACTTAATTAAGGTTTCTGAGTAGTGCAATTGTGCATTTTCCGGTTCCATCAATTCACTAGAAATAAAATAATCAATCGTCGGTAAACCCGAGGTGACAGGATGTCCCCACGCCGAACATTGCACGGGGGCAAGGCGCAAAGCTGCTATTTGTATAGTTGGTGCGTCCATGCCAATTTCCGGGAAGACAAGAATATGCAATTTATCATCAATAATTTGTTGGCATACGGCTTCTAGGTTATGAGGAATGTGGCGAAATTGATCGCTGTATTGGCGAAATTGTTCTGTAATCAGATCGGGATCATTACCCGTGTAGTAACAGTAAATTTCAAATTCTTTGTGGTTGCAATAACGCAGCCAGCCAGTTAACCATAAAGTGCCGCTGTAAGAATGCAAATAACTAGAAATATAACCGACTCTAATTTTGCCATTTTCCAGCAGTGGAGGCATTGATTGCGGTTGCACCCACTGCGAATAGTTAGCGACCATAACTTGATGCACTAAATTAGCATACTTTGATTGCGATTCCACAACATTGTGAGCCTGATATGCTAGGTAAAAATTAGTGAAACTACTAAAACCCCGCAAAGCATTAATTTTGTCTTCTGGAGTTTTTAGGGATGTTTGCTGAATTAATTTTTCTAATTCTAAGACAAATCTTTCCCTGTAAAATTTTATTTCATCTGATGTATTATAAACAATCGGCAAGATTAAGTGTTTAAAGAGTTGAAAAACATATTCATTGGGCAGTATTTCCGTTGCTCTTTCTGCACTTGATATAGCTAACTTAGTGCGTCCGTTCTGCTGGTAAATTTTGACTATTTCAAAGTGCAGTTTTCCTGCTGTAGGGTAATGACGGATGCCTTCTTCAAGGCTCGCGATCGCTTCTTCGATTCTGTTGAGGTTTCTTAAACACTCGCTTAAGTTACCATACAGTTCTATATCTCCTGTCTGGGATACTAAAAATCTTTGATAGTGCTTAATGGCTGCTTCGTATCTTCCTTGACGGTAGAGTTTGTTGCCAAATTCTCTCAATATTAATGCTTGGGAGTCAAGGGTGATATCGCTAAGTTGTCCCTGTTCCACTACTGGAATTTGTGCGGTTCCAGATTCTGCTATTGCTTGGTGATTTTCCGCCTTCAGCTTAATTCGATATTGAATCAGTGGCAAAATATCGCTCCACTGGCTGCGATTCAGGTTTTCTAATAAAATAATTTCCGGTTCTGGGTTAATATCTAAATCTTCTGCCATCAAAAGATTCATCACAATTCCTGAGATAATTAAACTTGCATCTAAGTAGGATTTTTCTAAAGTTTCGCTCACATCTATTAAAAGAGTTAGGAAATCGCGCTCGGGATGACTTACCAGACTCTTAATAATTAGTTCTAATTCTAAATAAAGAGATTCTTCGGGTTGGTTCCAATCAGGAAAAATCAGCAAATTTAAGGGTTTCAGATTTAAGGTGGCTAGATCCATGTGATTGTCTGTCTCATCTATATTGCTGGGCATCGAGGGGTTTTGGTGTGAGTGTTCGATCGCCCCTGGTTTAATTTAACTCGTGTTTGGGCGATCTCGCCCTCCATCCCCTATCTTGGCTGTTGGCGCGATCGCCACCCGAGGATGGCAGCTAGGATGATACTGGGGGTAAAGACAGCGATTAGGGCGTTGAAGTCGGTAGAGGGTATGGATAAGCTAGGCCCTGCGTACTTGATGGCGAGGGAAAGGGCTGCGGATAGGGTGAATACTTTGAGGATGGGGCTGATGTTGGTCTTCATGGAGGTAGTAGTTGGTTGTATAATATTGTTTTTCGCGGGGGCTGGAAAGATTTACCCTCACTATTATGCCCAGTCCTTGCCACCGGGTTCCGTGGGGTTTGCACAAAAGTGCGATCGCAACTCTCTTTCGGGCGCTGCGTAGATAAGATACCTTCTCATCGTAAAATTAACGTATGTCACAGCACAATTTGTTAGTAGCGGGAACAATGTAGAATGAACAACCAAACATCTGAGATCGTAGAAAAAATTCGCCAGCAATTTAACAGCGCTCCTTACCCGAGAATCCCACTCGAACAATCTCCTAAAGATAACTACGAGCTTCTCTATATTCATAACCTTATAACACCTTACTATTTAAGAAATCAAACAGTTATTGAAACAGAAGGAAAAATTATTTTAGATGCAGGCTGTGGCACCGGCTATAAATCCTTGATTCTAGCAGAAGCCAATCCCGGTGCTAAAATAGTTGGTATTGACTTAGCAGAAGAATCGGTTAAGTTAGCCCGTCACCGTCTAGAATATCATGGGTTTGAGAATGCAGAGTTTCATGTGCTTTCAATTGAAGATTTGCCTAAATTAGGATTAGAGTATGACTATATTAATAGTGACGAAGTTCTTTATTTACTGCCCGATATAAAGGCGGGATTGAAAACACTTAAGTCTGTGCTAAAAAATCACGGAATAATTCGTGCTAATTTCCATAGCTCGCTACAGAGGTTTGCCTATTTTTGGGCTCAGGAAGTTTTCAAAATGATGGGATTGATGGACGAAAATCCCCGAGAGTTAGAAATGGAATTAGCCAGAGAAATTATGACCGCTTTGAAAGATAATGTTTTTCTCAAGCAACTAACCTGGAAGCCCGATGTCGCCCAGAGTGAAGAGTGGATGCTAATGAATTATTTATTTCAAGGCGATAAAGGCTACACTATCCCTGAAATGTTTTCGGCACTACAAGCCGCTGATTTAGAGCTGGTCAGTATGGTGAATTGGCGGCAATGGAACTTGCTCGATCTTTTCAAAGAGCAAGACAATTTACCTGCTTTTCTAGCCATGAGCCTGCCAGAAATTTCTACAGAAGAAGGGCTGCATTTATGTGAATTGTTACATCCCGTCAACCGTTTAATTGACTTTTGGTGCGCTCATCCAGATAGGGCACAGCCCTTTGTGCCGGTTGCTGAATGGACTGTATCTGACTGGCAGGATGCGCGGGTACACCTGCATCCTCAGCTAAAAACTCCCCAGGCGAGAGCAGACTTGATCCAGTGCATCACTAGCCAACAACCCTTCGAGATTAGCCGTTATGTCACTTTGCCCGCTTTAGTACCTATTTTCCTAGAAAGTTATATGGCTGCTTGCTTGCTACCGCTTTGGGAGGGCGCTTGTCCTGCCAAGTCCCTTGTGGAACGCTGGTTAAAGCTCAAACCCCTGCATCCGGTTACTCTAGAGCCTGTCAGCGAACAGGCAGCTTGGGAGGAAGTTAAAGAAGTCTTGAGTAGCCTGGAAGCGTTTCTTTACTTGCTTTTGGAGCGTTCACCCCGCCCTAGCTAAGTTTTTTTAGCACAGGGTGATATGAGAAGGAACGAAAGTGAGTAAGTTACATTCAGGAGTTAGAAATCAAGCCTCTCACCCCTCAAGGAGAAACAAACCATGAAAACTGAATTAAAACCCAAGTTCCTGCAACACCTCAATCAAAGAAGACAAGATAAAGGTTTTACGCTGATTGAACTGTTGGTAGTTATCATCATTATCGCTATTCTTTCGGCTATTGCTTTGCCTGCATTCCTCAACCAAGCAAACAAAGCCAAGCAATCTGAAGCCAAGCAGTATATCGCCTCGCTCAACAAGGGTCCGCAGGCTTACTATGCTGAGATGGGAGTCAATCGATTTTAGATTTTAGATTTTAGATTTTAGATTGACCCCACGGATAAATGCGGGGGCTTGAGGATTTTCGATTTTAGATTTTGGATTGATTCCACGGATAAATCCGGGGGCTTGTACCATCAAGAAATTCTTGGTCAAGGGTAATATCGCTAAGTTCTGTTCCACTACTGGAATTTGTGCGGTTCCAGATTCTGCTATTGCTTGGTGATTTTCCGCATTCAGCTTAATTCGATATTGAATCTGTGCCCAAATAGCGCTCCACTGGCTTAGATTGAGGTTTTCCAATAAAATAATTTCCGGTTCTCCGTTAATATCTAAATCTTCTTCCATCAAAAAAATCATCACAATCCCTGATACAATTAAACTTGCATCTAACTCTGATTTTTATAAAGTTTCGCTCGCATCTATTAAAAGAGTTAGGAAATCGCGATCGGGATGATTTACCAGACTCCTAATAATTAGTTCTAATTCTAAATAAAGACATTCTTCTGGTTGGTTCCAATCAGGAAAAATCAGCAAATTTAAGGGTTTCAGATTTAAAGTGGCTAGATCTCTGTGATTGTCTGTCTCATCTATATTGCTGAGCATCGAGGGGTTTTGGTGTGAGTGTTCGATCACCCCTGGTTTAATTTAACTCGTCTTTGGGCGATCTCGCCCTCCATCCCCTATCTTGGCTGTTGGCGCGATCGCCAGCCGAGGATGGCAGCTAAGATAATACTGGGGGTAAAGACGGCGATTAGGGCGTTGAGGTCGGTAGAGGGGATGGATAAGCTAGGCCCTGCGTACTTGATGGCGAGGGAAAGTGCGGCGGATAGGGTGAATACTTTGAGGATGGGGCTGATGTTGGTGTTCATCGAGGTAGTCGTTGGTTGGGCGATCGGGTTTTGAGAGTATTATGGCAAGTATGTGTTGGGGGTGGGCGATCGGCTATTTTCTGAGATACTAAGGTAATTTGCCAGCGTTGAGTGTAATTGAACATGGATCACCACAATTTAGAGTTAATAGAAAACATTCGCCAGCAATTTAACAATACTCCTTATCCCAGAATCCCGCTGGAAGAATCTCCAAAAGACAATAGTGAATTGCTCTACCTTCATAATCTTGTAACTGCTTATTACTTAAGAAATAGAAGAGTTATTAATACAGAAGGTAAAGTGATCCTGGATGCCGGATGCGGCACCGGTTATAAA
The DNA here is from genome assembly GCF_036702785.1 of Microcoleus sp. AR_TQ3_B6. Lineage (NCBI taxonomy): Bacteria > Bacillati > Cyanobacteriota > Cyanophyceae > Oscillatoriales > Microcoleaceae > Microcoleus > Microcoleus sp. AR_TQ3_B6. The sequence goes on from NZ_JAUBVJ010000082.1 coordinate 6,738, forward strand.
TCCTTGGTTTTAGCTATAGCCAATCCCGGAGCAAAAATAGTAGGCATCGATTTATCAGAAGAATCAGTGAAACTAGCCGCTCAACGTTTACAGTATCATGGGGTTGCTAATGCAGAGTTTTATGCTTTGAAGATAGAAGAATTACCAAATTTAGGGTTAGAGTTTGACTATATCAATGCTGACGAAGTTCTGTATCTCTTGCCCGATGCTATTGCTGGATTGCAAGCAATGAAGTCAGTTCTCGCTCCCGATGGCATCATCCGCACCAACCTTCACAGTTCAAATGGTAGAGCCGGAGTATTTCGTGCTCAAGCTGTTTTCAAAACAATGGGATTAATGAATGGATCTCCCGGAGAAGTGGAGATAGAAATAGTCCGGGAAACAATGGAAGCATTACAAGATGAAGTAGGGCTTAAGGCATTCACCTGGAATTCCGATCGCGCACAGAATGAGGCATGGATTATGGCCAACTATTTATTAGTGGGTGATAAAGGTTGTACCATTCCTGAAGTGTTTGCAATGTTGAGAGGTGCTGATCTAGAGTTTATCAGTATGGTGGCTTGGCGCAGGTGGGAGTTGATGGATTTGTTCAAAGATCCAGATGATTGGCCTCCGTTTTTGGCAATGAGTCTGCCAGAAGCTTCTCTGGAAGAGCGACTGCATTTATTTGACTTGTTACATCCCCTCCACCGTTTGTTTGATTTCTGGTGCGGCAATCCCGATCGAACTCAGGCTTTTGTGCCAATTGCGGAATGGACCCAGGCCCAATGGCGGGAAGCACGGGTACACCTGCACCCTCAACTGAGGACTTCCCAGATTAGGGAAGACTTGAGTAATTGCATTGACAGCCAAACGCCGTTTGAGATTAGCCGTTATATTATTGTGCCAACCCTAGCGCCGGTGGCGATCGAGAGTACAATGGCGGCTTGTTTGCTACCTCTTTGGGATGGGCCACAGTCTGTGGTGTCCCTAGTAGAACAGTGGCTCCAAATCCGCTCGCAGCTCGGTGTTAACCTAGAGCCTGTTAGTGAGCAGACGGCCTTTGAGGAAGTCAAGGAACTGTTGATTATGCTGGAAGTCTTCCTGTATGTGCTTTTGGAGCCTTAGAGCCAGGAGTTGAAAAAAAAAATAGTTTGGGGTGATATTAAAGCGCCGATAACTGGGTAAGTTACATATAAGAGTTAGAAACGAGCATCCCACCCCTCACGGAGAAAGACTTATGAAGACTGAATTTAAAGCCAAGTTCCTGCAACACATCAACAAAAGAAGACAGGATCAAGGTTTCACCCTGATCGAACTGCTGGTTGTTATCATCATCATCGGTATTCTTTCTGCTATTGCTTTGCCTTCCTTCCTCAGCCAAGCAAACAAAGCCAAGCAGACAGAAGCTAAGCAGTACATCTCTTCAGTTAACAAGGGCTTGCAAGCTTATTACGCAGAAAACAGCGTGTTTACCGATAATGTCTCTGATTTGGGTCTTGGTCTCAAAACTCAGACTACTAACTACAAATATAAAGTTGTCAATGGTGGTACAGTGGCCGCCACCGGTGGAGCAACTTCAGCAGCGAGTCCCATTGTCGGCGGGCTGAAGGCATATGGAGGAGCCGTAGCACTGACTGCACCCGATCCTTCAGGGGCTTCAGGCACACAGACAATCCTTTGTGAAACGGAGGCTGTTACAGCTGGAGATCCTCCCGCTATTGGTCTTTCGGGTAGCAATAGTGTTTGTCCCAGCGGTATGACACTCGTTACTAAGTAACAGCTTAGTACACAAGCATCGCTTGTAAAAAAGAACGAAATAGCGGGTTAGCGTTATCGATGCTGCCCGCTTTACTGTAGATAGGAAACTGATTTTATTGGCTGACTTTATGATTTCTGACAATTTATTAGAACTGGCGCCCGATTGGCAGCAAACAGCCGAGCAACTTCTGCTTAAAGAAAATTACGCTCAGGCAGCCATCCTCTACGAACAGGCAATTGCAGAGCAACCAAGCGTTAAGTCTTACTACTGGCACTTAGGATTGATATTGCTGTTGCAAGAACAAGAAGCAGAAGCTCAAACAACTTGGCTGCTGGCAATGGCTGAGGGTGAATCTGAAGAAATTGAACTCTGGACAGCAGAACTGTTGGAAGTGCTGGAAGCTGAGGCTGAACGACAACGGTTGGAGTTGACCAATTATGAAGTAGCTTGGGCGATTCGGCAGCACATCCGAGAAATCAATCCTGGGGATATTAATAACCTCTTGCATTCGGTGGGACTTTCCATCCTGCGGAAAACTTACAGAGGTGAAGAATCAGACGCTTTGGGCACGATCGTAGAGCTTCTGAAGTCCGAGCCTCCAATAGCATTAGACTACGACCTCTTGCTGCAAGTCTGGAAGACCGTTTTAGATGTTGCTCCATTCCACCCTTCATCATTTGAATTTACAGAAGCTTGTTTTAACCATGTTAAAGAACCTCTACCTGTTATTGAAAATTTACTTTACTTTACTTATGACATTGCATATTCAGCAAAGAAATTTCACTTAGCGACCCGTTATGCAGAACTCGCCTTGCGGTTAGAAGCTAAACATCAAGAAGTTTTGCGGGCCTTGGCTAGTTTTTACCAAGATATCGGGAATTTTTCTAAAGGGATAGAAACTGCTAAGATTTGCTACTCAGTGATGGAACAGTTGGTAGATAAAATTTTTGCCAATCACTTGCTGCTGCGCGGACTGATGGTGGCTGGTGGTCATTGGGAAGATGCTTGGTCAGCGTTTGAGACACACAAATTAATGATGAGGGCTATTATTGAGGAATATCCGACTAATCTGGATTCGCCTGCTGCGCTTCGCTTGATGAGTTCGTTATTTTTCTTTCCTTACTTTGAAGATCGGCCTCAAGAAGCCGGGAGAATTCGCATCCAAATTGGTAATCTTTTTCAAGAAAGTGTTGAAAATTATGCCAAGCCACTAGTGGAGAAGTGTCGCCAGCGCTCGTTGCCCATGCTTCAGGGAGGCAATCAAAAAAGACGTTATAAACTTGGTTATTTATCTTATTGCTTACGTAGCCATTCTGTAGGATGGCTGGCGCGGTGGTTGTTTGAACATCACGACCGCGAGCGCTTTGAAATATCGGCTTATCTAATTGGCTCAAAACTGACAAATGATCCCCTTCAGCAATGGTACATTAGCAAAGCTGACAAAGCTTGTAAACTAGGTGTTTCTGGTATGGAAGCTGCTGAAAAGATTTACGAAGACGAAATAGATATATTGATCGATCTCGATAGCATTACGATGAATTCTAACTGTGAGGTAATGGCAATTAAGCCTGCCCCTGTACAAGTCACTTGGCTGGGGTGGGATGCTTCGGGCATACCAAATGTTGATTACTATATTGCAGATAATTACGTTTTACCAGAATCAGCACAGAATTACTACGCGGAAAAAATATGGCGATTGCCTGAAACTTATGTAGCAGTAGATGGTTTTGAAGTGGGAGTGCCGACGGTTCGACGGGATTCGCTGGATATTCCTAGCGATGCAGTCATATACTACTGCAGTCAGATGGGATACAAGTACAATCCCAACACAGCTCGGCTGCAAATGCAAATTATTAAAGCAGTCCCGAATAGCTACTTTGTAACTAAATGGTTTACTGAGCAAGAATCACTAAAAAACTTTTTTATTCAGATTGCGGAATCAGAGGGGGTGAGTGCGGATAGCTTGCGATTTTTGCCTCACGCTCCTTCAGAAGCCGTTCACCGAGCAAATTTAGGGATTGCTGATGTTGTACTCGATACTTATCCCTACAACGGAGCTACAACAACAATGGAAACGCTGTGGATGTGCATTCCTATGGTGACACGGGTGGGCGAGCAGTTTTCAGCTCGCAACAGTTACGGGATGATGATGAATGCAGGTATAACTGAGGGGATTTCATGGACAGATGAAGAATATCTAGAGTGGGGAATTCGGTTAGGAAAAGATGCCCTTTTACGGCAGAAAATATCTTGGAAATTGCGACAGTCTAGACAAACTGCTCCGCTGTGGAATGGCAAGCAATTTACGCGAGAGATGGAAAAAGCTTACGAGAAGATGTGGCAGAGATATGTTGAAAACTATCAGCAGGAGTAAGGACTTTTTGTAGAAAAATTATACAAGTCCGAGATTTTGAATCGGGGTATCCCGATTCAAAATCAACGCTGTACAATCCACGTTCAAAATTTAATGGCGCTGTTGCTTCAAGGGAATATCTTCAACTAAAAGGAAATTGTTCAACTTTTGTCGGGAAGCAATAAATACTGAGCGAACCAATATTTCCGATGAAGATAAAGTCCAATCAATAGGAAACTCTTCGTGGTTAGGTTGGGTTATAGGCATATAAACAAACTCGAAGTATTGCTTTAGTTGATTGTACACCCACCTTCTAGTAGGCCGGCATCCCTTACCGGATATAGCTTGCGATGGATTATCTGCTACTTCTCTGCACAAATTAATAGCTTCTTCTTCGCCAAACGAGACGCACGTCTCTAGCAGCAGCATCTTTTGGCAACTGCGAGCCATAAACTCGATAGCTTGAGCGGGCGTTTGCAAGTGATACAGCAACTCGTAGGAGTAAACAATGTCAAATTGCTGATTTATTTTTAAATCTGCAGTCTCTAAATCTAGTTGTATTGTCTCAATATGGGGATAACGCGATCTAAGTATTTCCACGTTTTGCGGTCTACCTTCGGCGGCAACTACTTCACAGCTTCGGTCCAGAAAAAAGCTTGTATGATCGCCAATTCCTGCTCCAAGTTCGAGTACAGTTTTCCCTACAAGATCTAATCCTAAGCTTGCTAAATGTTCTAATCTTCTCTGGTTGTGTCGCAGATATCCATCGGACTGGAAGACCTTCAGAGGATCGATAAGTAGTTCCTGCTGGTCTTTAGTGGTAATATCAGCTTCACTGGCGATGAGAGAGTCAATATCATAACCATCAATATAATCTAAAATTCGGGAAACAGCAGGCAGAGAAGTTATTCCTTTGTTGACAAGCTCTGGAAATTGAGCCAAACTCTCAACGATATTGTTCGCAAAATTATAGTCAGGGTTGCTGCCATAGTGGAAAGTTAAATACTCTAATAATTCCAGAGTATAGTCAGGGAAATTGAGAATATCAGCAATGCAAGCTAATTTTAGAATTTTCTCTGGTGTTTTTAGATTTTTTTCCAAGTTGTCGTCTATCAGATCCCGAAAGTAAAAAGCATCTCCGTATAATAACTGTCCCTCGCGAACTGTTGAACGAATGGGAGATATGCTCCGAAAGCGATAAGCTCTATCTAAGTCGAACAAAGTAAATCCTTGTTCCCTGAGATAAATATCAACGTCCGCAAATAAAGGCTGATTTTTATAGAGGTGTGAAAACCCGACTTCAGCCTGCATAGCAAGAATAGACTGTCCCAAGATTTGAGAAGCACCTTGTAATACTTGTAATTCTGCGCCCTGAACGTCTATTTGCAAAAAGTCGATTTCCTCAATCCCTTCACTTTGGCAAAAATCATCTAATGTAGTTGTTTCTATTCCCACATAAAAATCTAAGTTGACTAATTCTGGCAACCCGGAAAACCGCTCAAGATAAGGTTCGTTAGGTGGGTACAGAGAGCTGCACATGGGATGCTTAGTTACATAAAGGATAGATTCGCCTACGGAATTTGCTAGCGCTAGAGGAATATGTTTTTCTGTCCAATTTATGGGTTGAGCTTCCAGATCAGTATTGCTAGCCTCACAAGCATCAGCATCAGCATCAAATCCATAAATAGTCAGATGTGGTGCAAATATTTCCCAGCCTTGGGAACCATAGTCATCTTCACTGCTAAGTTTGCGAGAGCCAACGTTACAAACTGTCATGTGAATCTGATCTAAATGACCGCTTCTTTTTAAACTGGGGAGAAATACTGACATAGCCTAAATTTTCCTTGATTTATTAATTGAAATGTACTTTTAAGATTGAGAAATGAGATATGTTTTGCTATCAGGAACAGCAATAACATTTAGGTTTCCCTCCAACTCGTCAGATGAGTTTATAGGAATTAGTTCCTGGGCGTAAGGTTGATAGCGAAAGAGTTTATACCCTTTGCTTTTAAGATACTCAGCAACAGGTAAATTACTGCCTTTGCTCGAAGCGATATTTTCATAGAGGATGATCGGAAAAAATTCCGATAATATTTTTTCGCTACCAATTAAAACTGACATTTCGTGTCCTTCTGCATCTATTTTCAGGTAATCAACTCGGTTGACGTTTTCCTGCTCAACTAAACTGTCCAAAGTAAAACACGGGACTTCTTCAAAGGAACCATGCACTGGTTCTTCAACATCACCAGTAATAATTTCGTTTAATTCGCTAGCAGTGTAAAGCTGCAATCGTGCTGTACCAATGCGATCGCTCGCAGCTCCACCACATATTTTTACCCAATCTAACTCATTAATTCTACAGGTTTCTTCTAAGCAGCGCAAGCAACCTGAAAAAGGTTCAACTGCTAGTACACGACCTCTAGGTCCCACCCGTCGCGCAGCAGTAAAAGTATAGACCCCCACATTTGCGCCAACATCTATAACTGTCATGCCCGGTTTGAGGGAATTCCGCCAAAATTCCATTTCCTTTTCAAACCAATCTCCCTCTGCAAGCAGAACGGCTGTTACAATACTCCGAAAGCTAGGCTCAACGGCTAATAATAGCTCCTTTTCAACAGGCAGGTAAGTGATAGAAGAATTTACTCCTAACGTAGTCCATTTCCAATCAGGAGAAGTAGGCTCTTTTTTATAAAATTCACGACCCTCATTTAGCCAGTGGCTAGCTGAATCTCTATCCTGTATATCTCGATAAGCGAGGTAGAGAGCTTGAAAAATCTGCGGTGACTGGGGCGCTAGCTGCTTGGCTTGGTGCAGGGATACAAGTCCTTCCCTTAAATTGTTAACCATCCACGAAACTCCTAGTTTAAACTTGATGGAACTCGAATCTGGTAAAATCTTCTCTGCTAGATTCAGTAGTCGGAGTCCACCAGATCCAGAAAATACAAGGGGAGTTCGACATACCACTTCGCTTAAAAGGAAAAATGCCTGAGTATAAGCATCTCTTGCTTGAAGTAAATGTGTCAATTGCTCAGCCAGAGTATTAGCCAAACTGTTGCGCGGTGAAGGTAGGTAAACCAGTGCAGAGGGAAGTTTTTCTGTGGTACTGTAAACATTGGGGACGGTGTTGATTAAAGCAGGAAAAGCAAGTTCTATAGCTTGCGACATTTCTCCAGTCATCGTCAAGAGGAGAGCTAAATGAGCCATACAGAGAGGACAGCTATCTTGCTCTATTCCTTGGTTTAAGGCTTCTAAAGCCATATTGAGATAGAGTTGCCGCTCTGATAAGTCCTCAGACTGTTCTGCTACGATCAAAGCTAATACTGCAACGTTGTTTAAGTCTGTGCTAGAGGTAGGTTCTTCCCAGCAGGTGCTTTCAAGGATTGTCGCTACACGAGCTAGAGAATTTGCATCCAGACTAGGACAATTATGATAAACATAGTCCGTATATGTATCCTTCAAGTCACGAGAAGAATCCATCGATATAGCCTCTACTTGCTCGCAGCTTATCTCAGAATTTTCTTCAGGATAGAGGGGGAGGGCGAGTATTTTAGCATGAGCAATCGCCTGTATATTTTCGCGTTCCATAGAGATGCGAGCCTGAATTCGAGATAACAAAGCTTTCCATTGTACTTCACTCAGCCTTCCAAGAATAGTAATTTGGGGCGCTGTGCTAATATTAGTATCCTCCTTCATCATCAGACTCATTACTGCACCCGAAACAACTAAATCTGCATCAATTTCTGAAGCTTCTGTCAGATTACTGGTATCAATTAAAAGATTGAGGTTGTTACTATCGGAGTGTGTTATTACCTTCCCAATTGCCTCTTCCATTTGGGAAAAGATAGTTTCTTCGGCCTGCTCCCAGTCAGGAAAAATAATGAAATTAATATCTCTAAGTTTAAGAGGCAATAGGCTAGCCTGAATCAAAGCATGACTGACTTTTTTGCTCATTTTTGACCAGGAAAACTTTTTCGCTTGCTCAATTCCGGCAGCTATCAAAGCTTCGCGCACTTCTGGCTTTTGAATGTTAATAAGTGCGATCGTCATTGCTTCAACATCATCATCCTGAACATATAAAGCTGCCTCTCCCGCCACTTCAGGTATAGAAGCATTGGGACAAGTAATCACTGGACATCCGCAAGCCATTGCCTCTAAAATAGGCAAGCCAAAGCCTTCATACTGGGACGGATAAACCAGCGCAACAGCACCCGAAAAAGCTGCTTTTAACTCTTCATCGCTGATAGGAAGCTTATGCACTGTACTCCCTGAAGTGTAAGGTTCAAACTCATCTTTTGTTAAAGCGCTGTGAAATGTGCAGACAATATCAAATTCTGGTTGATTGGGGAGTTGTGCGAAAGCTTGCAAGAATAAGGGTGCATTTTTATGACCACCTGCGGCACCCACCATCATAAAGTATGGCTTTGAGAGATTATATTTAATCTTAAAACTCTCGATCTCCTCTGGGCTAGCTGGTGAGAAATTTTTGGTAACTCCACAATGAGCGACTGTTACTAACTCTGGGGCAATATCAGGAAAAAACTTTAATAAGTCTGAGGCTGTATTGTGGGAAATCGTAATGTATGCAGAGGCGTGGCGGATGCCGTAATGTTTCTCGCGCCACATGGGTTCATCAAGATTTGTCTCAAAGACTTCAGGAGTCATGTCATAGGCGATAAAGACGGAAGGTGTTGATAGTGGGGTTGTGTAGTAAGTTGAGATAAATAAGTCAGCTTCGAGTTCCTCACAGACTTGCTGGAGCATTTCGCGATCGCTATCCGTCTTCTCATAGTCGTAAGCAGGAACCGGGCAATACGCAATGCCAGGAATTTTTGGTGCAGTTCCAGAGCGATCGAGGACAATAATATGTTTGGCAAAATTTTGCATCGCCCACTCTTCCAAGAGCGATCGCCACACGCGAGCAATTCCCGTATTGTAAAGCTGGAAAAACACGCCGTCCACAATAACTCTTGGCGTAAATTTTTCCACACTAGCTGTTTGTCTTTGGCCCTTCTTTGGCTGCACAAAATTCCACATATTTTTCTCTTTTTTTCGTTGCGCTATTGGTGCGATACCTAACGATTCTGCGGTATCAACCCTTGTTTCATCTTGAACCCACGAAAAATAGTTGCCCAACGCCACTGGGAATTTTGTTTGGGCTTGCAGTGCCATCCATTCAACAACTGCATTTTTATAACCGTAGTATATTTGTTTAAATCGCAGTTGTTCTAGCGTCACATAAGCAAAGTGTTGAAATACCAAGCCCTGCTTTTGAGTCTCTTCATGCAGAAAAGGGTTGACTGCTGCAACATCGCGACACTCACTATTTGGCAATGCTTCAACTAATCTTGGAGGTTCGTGAGATGCCCAAAAAGCTCCCGGCTTAAATTTCCAAGTACGCAACCAATCTTGTTGAGGATTCTGAGCATAACAATTGCGAGTGCTAATAACCAGATTTTCTCCAACAAAATACCAGCACCAGTAGAAAGCTGCTGTTTTTTCTGGATGATTGATAAACATCTGCCGCGCAGTACAAATTTGTTCGATTGTCCAGAGTTCATCTACATCCAATTGCCACAGCAAGCATTCCTCTTTAATATTTTCCAGCGGTGCATTTACCATTTCACGCTTTCCATCCCAAAAAACACCTTCTGGCTTGCGATAAACAGTAATATTTTTTGGATATAGCCGTGCTATTTCATCTATATACTCTGATGTACCATCCTTGCTGCGACCCCGGGAATGGAGTTCATCAGTAATTTTTCCCCCCAAGCTAAGCATCCAAGCACTATCGTGTTTTTGCTCCGCTACTCCCTCAATAATATGCCAATGCCATTTAAAAGGTAGCTGCTGCAAAACGTCTATGTGGTAGTGGATAAAAGGTTCACCGTTGAGGACTATTGTAAAAAAATGAATTGGCATATAGTTTCGTAATATCGGTTCGCTATCCCAGGGGTCAAATGGTATTAATTTTTCCGCCGACAGGTGCGGCCGAAAGAAAAATTTGCCTTTTTCGTTGAGCATACAAGCTGCAAAGGAAAATGAGCTATTGGAAATTGCTGTGATATCGCACTGGCTCAATAAATAAAAATCTGGATAAAATTCTGCTTGGGGTAACTCCAAACCTAAATCTTTCGTCGCGATCGGATTATACTCTTCAAAATCACTTAAAACTTTTTCCGGTTCATCGCTGGCAATAAATAGTATTGGTTCGTCGAGGGTTTCCCACAAACCTTTTAGCCATTCCTTGTACCATTCGCTCGGTGCTATAAAAAAATCTTCGTAGCCGTAGTCTCCCCGCCGCAAGTGCAAACCGACGAGGGTGTTGCCGCGCGATCGCAGATGAGCGATCGCTTCCTTCATTTTCGTTTCTATTTCCCCTACAGGTTTGAACAGGGAGCGGAAATACTCTTGGTAGGGTTTGTAATACTTTGTGTGATATTGAAAATAACCCCAAAAGTTCACATTTTTAAATATTTCTTTCGCATTAGGGATGCTAGCTGCTGACAATTTATTGGTGGGTTCGGTAACTACGGGTAACTCTTGAGAAATGGGCGAATCATTGCAACCAAAGAGATATTGACCAATCCAAGCTGGCGTCTCTACTTTCAAGTTATGTTCTTTGGCATAGATTTTCAAGAAGGCATACTGAAATATTTGATTGGCCAACCGTCCGTTTCTACCCAGGGTGGACATTGTGACTGCGGGCTTTTTCACATAAAACGCATCGCCCCAAGAAGGATGGAACGGTGTTGTCGTTGCTACGCGATCGAAACCGCACATCTCCAGAAAATCATCGATTTCGTCAATTAAAGCGCAGCCTTCATATAGTTCTTCATAATTAACTTCCGTGTTTATTGCTTCTATGTATCTGAGAACATTCGTTGCTCCCTGCAAAGCCAACAACTCTGCACCTTGAATATCAATATTTAAGATATTAAAATCGGCGGGATTAATTTTAAGTTCTTCTAGAAGTGTATCCAGAGTTCTCGACTCCACAACTACACGCTCAACTTCCTTGATTTCTGGATAAAACTTTTGATGCTCCTTCAATGGTAAGATAGAACTGCTTTGATCCATAGAAGTTACATACAATGTGCTTGTGCCGTTGATGTTGCTAACTGCACAATTCACCGCTCGCACGTGAGGAAAACCAGCTATATTCGTTTTCAAACGTTCAAACACAGCAGGGTTGGCTTCAACAAACAGTACCCTTTGCACCCCCATTTCTCGGTATCTTGCAATTTCCTTGCCTTCGTGTGCCCCAATGTGAATAATGCCGCGCGGTGCAACAGAATGTTCTCTGCAAAGCTGCTGCAAATCGAGCAGATGGGGTGCTTCACTAAAAATCAAAGCTGTGAACCTCTCGTTCACAGCTAAAAAGTTGCTATACTCGTAATTCTCATATTCTGGTAAAAACTCGGGTAAGGGTTGTAAAGCATTGGGTTGTATTTTAAAGATTGTATAACGAAATTTTTGTAAATGCTCGAATACTTGTTTTAATGTGATGTTGGCATCGACAAATGTTCCGCCATACTCAAACTGAATATAATCTACTTTGCCTTTTTGCAAGAGGTTAGTTGCTCCGTGAAGAACTTCTAGTTCGCCGCCTTCTGTATCAATTTTTAAGAAATTAATTCGCTTTATGCCCCTTGTTTGGACATAATCATCAAGGGTAGCTGTTAAAATCTGAAATGGCTGAGGCGACTGAATATTATATTGTTTTTCGATTTCAAATCGGCGGTGAAATGTACTCCATTCTGAAAATTTCTCGTAGTAATAAAATTCCCTGATTTCCTGTTGGTGTGCTATTGCCAAGTTGTTTAACACGAGTTGACCTGTTTTAATCGGTTCAGCCAGGTTTTGTAGAAGTGTTTGATATATTGGCGGTGCTGGCTCAAACAAATGGATTTGAACGTCGGGGCATATCTTTAATACTTGATTTGTCCAGCCACCTATGTTTGCGCCAATATCGAAAACGACATTACCGGAAGCAATAAAATTTTCTATAATCTTTAATTCATAGTTATTGATAGACTCTCTCTGATTAATATTATTAGCAGACACCCCAGTGCTTTGATGATTTTGTTCCTGTTTCCCGCTGCCAGTTTGGTTTAAACTTGTGTTCAAATTTTGGCAATACTGAACAATTAGTTCTTTTGCCTGCGCCGGAACAGCAATAATAACATCCTCAATAATTACAATATGCCTGCTGTTTTTTCCTAAATTCAACAAATTTAATACTGCGCTAATATCCGGCCAATGTTGAGGTGAATGGGGCTGCGGTGGAGGAGATAAAAACAAGCGGGCATCATCAATAAAAATAAAGTGGTCGCAGTCGGAGCGGTTGATTATTTGGATTTCTGCGAGTAAGGGACACTCATCAATTTCTCCATAGGTTGGTCCTCCGCTCCAATGAGCGTCTAGCCAGAATAAACTTGGGTTTTGAAGTTGTGATACTGTACGATCGAGAAGGTTTCTGGTATCACCGTACAAAAACTCTATGTTTTTGATAGGACCGTATTTTTCGGTAACTTTTTGATAAAGGTCTTGAGAATACTCTATTGTAAAAACTTGTTCAAATACTTGGCTTGCCCAGTATGCTGTATGACCTTGATAGGTTCCTGTTTCAATAAAATTATTAATCCCGTAAGCTGCTTTTAGTTGGGAGATGATTTCTATTGGTAATCCCATGCGTACTATGCCCATATTCAATCCTTCGTTTTGTGAAACTAAGTCGGGTATTTTAATTAGGAAGCTACATACAATTTAAGGATTTTCAATTTCTCTTACTAACAAAATTGACCGATCGCCTACTACTTCCCCTTCACCTGCCCCAACAATACCTTATAATCCGCCCGATCGGGATTTAGCTTCACCAACTTCTCCAAAGGCTCGATCGCGCCCACCTTATTATTCATCTGCAACCGCACATTTGCCAACCCCTCCAGAGCCGTCTGATTCTGCGGTTCCCGCTGCAAAACCGTCTCATACCCCCGTTCCTGGGCCGCCAGCAAAGATTCCTGAGAAACTGCTACCGGAGCCGGTTTTTGTTGGTGCTGGCTGCTCAAACCGCTGCCGAACAGACTCACCATACCAAAAATTGCGGAACCACCAAAGCCAACCATTGATACTAACGCCAAAATCTGCTTAATTCGATCGCCCCTATAAACGCGACTATTACTAGATTTTTTCTGTGTACTTTCCATTGCTAAATCTTGGCGTCGCTGTTTTCCCGGCACTCGCACTCGCACCTATCTCTAGAATGCCCAAGTTCGATCGCCAAACGATCGCCCCTCCCAATTTAAAATTTTCGCTAAAACTCCCTACACATCAACCGATATTTGTCAAGCAAATTCAACTTGTTGGGTTCACAAGCGGACCGAGCTTGTAACAATTATCCTATAATTTTACAAAGACGCGCCCGGACGCAGTACCGGAAATACTGTGTCCCGACGACTTCTCCAAGGTTGTCAACCCAACACAGGGAGCAATCCAATTATGCCAAATAATCCAAACTGGTTGCGTTACGATCCAGATGAAGACAAATCTCGACACGCAGCAGCCGACGAAGCTTGTTGCTATGAAATGCAAAGAAAATATGGTTGGAAACTACTTGACATAGAGGAAATTGATACAAACGGTCTAGAAGTTGATTGTGTTTTTCGAGGCCAAACAGAATTTCCCAAATCATTCTACGACACAGAAAGAGAGGACGACAATGCATAAATACATTATTTTCAGAGCCGAACCGAGAACTCCTGGGTGGAAAGATAGAAAATTCCAGCACACTCAATCATTAACTCGCATTTTAACCGAACACTTTGACTCTTCTGACGGGCCAATTCCTGAAGTTGGCTATCGTCCCCCAGAGTTTGTTCGTGTGGAAGCAGAACACGATCCAGATAGGCACGGTTACAGCACTCATTACCGCACAAGCGATTGGGAAGTTGTGCGGGTTGAGACTTATACTCCCGATATTCCGATGGGTGAATTTGATATGGTAGTAATCTGCTATTGCCAATATTCCCCTATTGATGCTCCCCTCAAACCTATGCCAGAACGTCAAGTTTCTGTCGATTCCTTTAGAGGTGATAAGGAAGCTTATCAACGTTGGTTAGAGTCTCAAAAAGGCCAAGAATACACTGAAGTTTAGGAGTTCCAGCTCTTATAAGGACAGGACCCAGGGTAAATGCCTACGGGGAGCGATCGGGGTGTAATTCATTAACAATGTTGAATCGTTGCTAGATACCCGATTTCTTTAAGAAGTCCGGGATATGTATTATCTATTTTTGACTGCAAATCCCGATCGATCGCCCTTTGGAATTCCTTAATTGCCTCAACATGACTCGGCATATTAACACACCTGACGAGTAAACCAATATCGAGTTCTGGGAGCAATTGGGAACTCGCAATCTCTTCGTATGGCTGTCTGAGAGCATAGAGAGACAGTCGGCTGTTTTCCCAACACCAGACTTCAGGAATTTGCAGCCGTTTGTAAGCCTCTAGCTTATCAATTCCGCCGCTAGTGACGACTACTTCGATCGCTAAATCTGGATCTTCTCTGTCAGTACCCAATTCGTAAGACTTGTTTGCTTCACACTTCACCAGTCGCGATTCATTTTCTAATGTCAGAGACTCCGTAGGGGTGAAATCGATTCCTGCCGCCATCATGTAAGTTTCTACTAACGCACCGATACGTCCCTTGGCTGTTTCGTGTTTTCTTCCAGGCATTTTCTGAATCTCCAGTATCCCATCTAAAAATGACAGCCGAACCCCTGGAATATCGAGCATCGGTTCTAAGGTTTTGAATTGTTCTCAGGTTAACCCTGGAAATAGCAACGGCCGATCTAATTTCTCTTCTAATGTTGTTGCACTCATGGCGCTCCTTAATTCCCAATCGAAAATCTCAACTCTAAAATCGCTCGCTCTGGCTCCTTGATTCCCAATTATTCAATCTAAAATCTAAAATCTAAAATCTAAAATCGATATTATTCAATCGAAAATCTAAAATCGATATTATTCAATCGAAAATCTAAAATCGAAAATCTAAAATCGATCGACCTTTCACACCTTCAAATCCCATCAGGATCGATACCCTGACGAATCAAGTATGCCATTAGTCGATCGGCCCTCTGGCGTTCCTCTTCGGCGCGCTGGCGTTCCTCTTCGGCGCGCTGGCGTTCCTCTTCGGCCCTCTGGCGTTCCTCTTCGGCGCGCTGGCGTTCCTCTTCCACCCGTTCGGCACCCCACAGCAGCAAATTGCCATTCTCATCCCACCAGCGCAACCAATAACCGGTTCTCTGAGATTTTTCACCTTCCCAAACCCCCAGAAATAAACCCATTGATTCTATCCAGAATCGCTGATTAGGGTCCGGTTCTTGCAATTCGTATTCTCCCGAGGCTGAGAGTTTGTACACTTCCAAGACTCCCGATTTCGGTTCAAAAATTACATAAATCGGTACTTGCAAAATTCGCTCATAAAACCGCCATTTTCCGTAAGGATATGTCGGTTTATTTGAATATTCACTGCCGTCAGTATCCGATAAAAATTCCATCACTACTGCCGGTACTTCTCCCTCAGCATTGCGCGTGTAACTGCGGCGAACTTCTCCTGGTTCTGCTGGCAATACCGAGGGAACGTACACCCAATCAGGGGCTTTTACTACTATTTTGTCGTTAACTTTGGCACACAATCCAAAATTGGAAGCTATTAGCATTGAAGCTAGGATAAATCCTGCGAGTTCCAAGGCTTCTCGTAAGGCTGCGGCTAAAAGTGGTTGGTCGATGTTTTCCACGGGATCGTCTGGTAATTTAAAGTCATCTGGCAATTTTTCCCAAGTTACAGTGTACTGGGTTTTGGTTTCGGCAGGTTTCGATAATGTTTGCGTCATTGGTTTTCCTGGTTTCGATTGAAAGAGTTTTTTGTTAATAGGATTTGGACAATAACTTTAATGCCGGGTGCGAAATGCGCACCTTATGAACTAGCTGTAATCTGGGTATGAAAGGCGCACCTTACTAACTAAAGCAACTCGCGAATCTTGCAATAATTGCGGTTATTCAATGATACCCTATTTTAAGGGGTGTTTTCGGGAGTAAGTGGTTCTGCTGACGTTGCAGTTTTAGAAGGTATAACAGGCAATTTTTGCTGTTTGTCCAAGCTGGGAGATCCAGGCTCTACTGCTTGATGTTTGGCAGTTGTACTCGCATTTACTTTCTCAGAAAGTGGAGCTAATGTTTGAGCGACTTTAACTTGCTGTCGCAGTTGTTCTGTCGAACCCAACAAGCCTCCTAATCCGTTGAACAACCTGCGAATGTTGTTGCGGAAAGCCGGATCTCCCGTCAAATCATCTACGTCGGAAGTAATTTTCTGCACGTTCTGAAATGTAGCTCGTGCAGAATCTAGAGTTTGCTGCAATAATAGCAAAGTGGCGGGATTGTTTACTTGGCTGGATAAATCTCGCAAATTACCAGAAGCTTGGGCTGCATTCGCTGATAAAACTTCTAAATTGTTGAGCAATTGTCCTTGGTTGATTCGATTAATAGTCGGACTCAAACTGCTGACAGCTACCCGCAGTTCCTGACTGCTTTGATTGATGTTATTCAGAGTTGAGACTAAACTGGCGCGGTTGGTGGCTACTAAAGAATTGACTTGGTTGGCTGTTAATGTAATTTGATTGGCTGCTTGAGTTACTGAATTAGCAGAATTTATCGCAGCTGCAGATACGGCTTTTGTAGAAGTGTCCGCCGTAGCTGCTACTTTAGAAACATCAGCGGCGACTGCTGATATTTCCCCTTTTAGCGATTGATTTAAGGTGCTTGCTTCTCCCTTCAATGATTGATTTAAACTGCTTGCTTCCCCTTTTAATGATTGATTTAAACTTGCTATTTCTATTTTTAGCGATTGACTTAAGCTGCCAAGGTCTCCCCTTACAGATTGATTCAAATTTTTTATTTCGGTTTTGGCAGTTTGAGTTAAAGTAGACAAATCCTGAGTGAGTTTAGCTGCACCTTTAGCTGTGTTGGCTGTATTCTCTGTTAGGGATTTAATATTGTTGAACAGGGCGGGGTCGGTGTAGAAATTAGTTAGGCGGACTGTGGATCGAATTAGTTCGTCGATAGTGACTCCAGTTTGACCTTTTAAGCGCGAATTTTTGCAGATAATCTCAGGGGGACAGTCGGCACTAACGGGATTGGCGGTAAGTAAGGATTCTGGCAAAATCGAGTTGGGGGTAATGTCGATCGACGATTCGCCAATTAAACCGGATTTATTCGCTTCGATCGTAACATCCCGGGGCATCACTAAAGTACCGGGGGCAATCTCCAGCGTCACGTCTACGCCGTTGGAACTCGCTTTGAGGGCGGTAATTTTACCGACTGCAACCCCACGATACCTGATGGGCGTGCCTATTTGCATTCCTTGGGCGCTGGCAAATTCTACGGCGAATTTGTAGCTGCGGTTCCCTAGCTGCACGCCCCGCAGCCAGAGCACTAAGCCGCCAAATAAACCGATTCCTACTAAAATTAAGAACCCGACAGAACCTTCTCTTACAGTTCGCGATCGCATATTACCTCCTTAGGCAGTGGGCAGTGGGCAGTGGGCAGTGGGCAGTTGGCAGTTGATAGTTGGCAGTTGATAGTTGGCAGTTGCCAGTTGCCAGTTGTTAATTTTTTTCTGATGTGTTGCCTATAGATTTTAGATAGGCGTTTAGCCTGGGCGACAGTTCGTCAATAATTGGCTTGAGTATTTCTACTTGCGTAGTTGTTAGTAGTTGCCTAGTATAAGCCCGTCTCAACCAGTGCTTTGTTTCATATAAAGAACCTCTGGCAATCTTGATAAATCTCCGATGATCCTGATAGCTACCTCGACCATCTACTTCAGCAATATTAGCACCAATACTATCAGCAGAGCGAATAATTTGCTTGCCGACCGTATCTTTTGCTAGTGCGTCCCATTTTATAACAATATTCCAAATTTCATCAGGTAATTTTTCAGCTAATTTATAAACATCTAACTTCTGAAAGTTTGTTGGTGACATATGCTATCTCCCAAAAATACAAACAATTAACCACGACATACTGACAACTGCCCACTGACAACTGACAACGGACAACTGCCCACTGACAACTGACAATTGACTATCCAATCACCTGAATTGGCCCAGTAACGCTGCCGCTAAAAAATTGTTTAATTAACAAATTATCTGTCGATGCAATATCGCTAACAGTTCCCTCCCACTGCACTTTGCCTTGATAGAGAAACACGATGCGATCGGCAGTGCGGCGGATGGTACTGTCTTGGTGAGTGACGATCGCATAAGTGCTGCAAACACCTTGGGCCGCCTGCAAGTCGCGGATTAAATCTTCAATTACCGTCGAAGCGATCGGATCTAAACCCGCCGTCGGTTCATCGTACAGCAAAACCTCTGGATTATCCCTAGCATTATCGGGATTCGCCATGATGGCGCGGGCAAAACTTACTCGCTTCCGCATTCCCCCAGACAACTGCGCCGGATAGCGTTGGCCAATTCCCGGTAAACCCACCATATCCAACTTTTCCTCCACCAATTCCCGAATGCGGCGGCGCGGCAGCTTAGAATGCTGGTAAAGTAAAAAACCGACATTCTCCTCCACCGTCAGCGAATCAAACAAAGCCGCTTGCTGAAACACCATCCCAATTCCGATCGGATCTGCCACGTCGTCCACCCATCCGACCCTGCGCTGTCCCTGAACGAAAACCTCCCCGGCATCCGGGGCCAACAAACCCGCAATTATCCGCAAAATCGTAGATTTCCCCGTCCCGGAAGGGCCAATAATTGCCAGGGCCTCTCCCCGATAAATCCTCAGATCGACTCGATCGAGGATCGGGTTCTCGCCGAAGGACTTACTTACCCCCTTGAGTTCGATTAGCGGCTCAGCCATATGATGTTATTAATAAGTTATCAGTCCTCAGTCATCAGTCTAGCTAATGACTAATGACTCATGACTAATCAGTAAAGACTAATGACTAAAATTGACTGCCAGAATCAAAACTCTCTTGTATTGTAAATTTGTCAGCTTGAACTGTTCCCATACCCTTAAGACTAATTAACCATGTCAATTAGTTCACTTCCTAAAGCCCTTCGCGTCTTAGCTAAAGCCAAGCAGGTTTTTGGCCGTTCCAGAAATCCTTACCCCCCTTCTTTGCGGAACGGGCGAGTTTACCAGTGGTTTAAGTGGTTGGCCCCCGGACTGTTGGTGAAACGGTGGCTGCTGATCAGTGCTAGCGGTGTGGTACTTGCCAGTTTGGGTTTAGCGATTTGGACTGGGATGACTCCGATTTTTTTCTTGTTGCAATTATTGAGAAATTTGTTGGCGTGGATTGCGGAAATTATTCCCAATTACGTGTCGGGCCCGCTGATCCTTGCTGGCGGGATTTTGTTAATTCTGTGGGGACAAACTCGCAGTTTGAACTCTATTACTCAAGTGCTGATGCCCGAAGGGAATGAGGAATTGGTCGATCGACTCCTCAACCACCGCCGCTTGAACCGCGGCCCGAAAATTGTGGCAATTGGGGGCGGTACTGGCCTTTCTAATTTGCTCAGGGGATTGAAGGATTACAGCGCCAAAATCACTGCTATTGTCACGGTGGCGGATGATGGCGGGTCTTCCGGGCGGCTGCGCAGGGAAATTGGGGTATTGCCGCCGGGAGACATTCGCAATTGTTTGGCGGCTTTAGCAGATGAGGAAAAGTTATTGACTGAGTTATTTCAATATCGCTTTCAGGCCGGTGACGGTTTGATGGGTCACAGTTTTGGGAATTTGTTTTTGACGGCGATGAGCGATATTGCTGGAGATTTGGAACAGGCGATCGCCGCAAGTTCTAAAGTTTTAGCAGTTAGGGGAGAGGTGCTGCCGGCTACTCTGAGCGACGTTTCTTTGTGGGCAGAACTGGCTGACGGCCGTTTGATTGAGGGGGAGTCCAGCATTACAAAAGCTAACGGGCAAATCCTCAAAATTGGCTGCACTCCTGCTAATCCTCCGGCCTTGCCCAGGGTGGCCCAAGCACTTCGGGAAGCGGATTTTATGATTATTGGGCCCGGGAGTCTTTATACGAGTGTCATTCCGAATTTGTTGGTGCCGGAAATTGCTGATGCGATCGCCAACACCGAAGTTCCGCGCATTTATGTGTGCAATATTATGACTCAGCCCGGGGAAACTGACGGATACAGTGTTGCAGACCACATTCGGGCGATCGACCGCGCTTGTGGCCGGCCGCTGTTCGATGCTGTAGTAGTTCAGGGAAAAGTCCCTTCTGCAAAAGCTTTGATCCGCTATTCTCAGGAGAATTCTTATCCGGTTTTGCTCGATCGAGAAGCCGTAACGCAATTGGGGCGGCGAATTGTCATCGCAAATGTGATGGATGAAGATGAAAATACGGGTTTAATTCGCCACAATTCTCAAAGGTTGGCGGGGATGTTGCTGCGTTGGTACGGCCGCGCCCAGAACATTTAAGCCGGTGACTGTTGAGTGTGGACGGTTGAGTGTTGACTAATGACTAATGACTAATGACTAATGACTAATTATTGAAATGAAAACTTTGCTTCCCGATTTTGAGGCTACGCGCAAGTTTGGTATGGCGTTAGGTCGATCGCTCCCCCCAGGCACTATAATCTTATTACAAGGAGATTTAGGTGCTGGCAAAACTACCTTAGTTCAAGGTATCGCTGAAGGTTTAGGAATCTCAGACTCGATCGAAAGTCCTACTTTCACCCTGATTAACGAGTATTTTGCAGGCAGAGTTCCGCTTTATCATCTAGATTTGTATCGACTGGAACCCGAAGAAGCCGAAGCTTTGCACTTAGAAAGTTATTGGGACGGATTAGAAAGGGATTTGGGAATTGTGGCGATCGAATGGGGGGAAAGATTGCAGTACAAACCCGAGAATTATTTGCAAATTTCTTTGAGTTATCTAGATAACGGACGGCAAATTGAAGTAATTGGTAATGGCGACTTATTGGATTGGCAATTGGAAATTTGAGAAAAGGGGATTTTCTTCGGGATAGCTTCGCTCGCGCGTACTTACTGCGGACGGTTGACACGAATCAATTTACCTCTCAAATTTTCCTCAATTGAAATAGCCTCATTGATGCGTGTTGCCAACCCTTCTACGTTCCGATCTTTGGTACAAACAATAATACCAGCGTGGTCTGGCTGTCGGTTGTGCAGTCCGATGAAATCAAATCGATTTAATGTCAAAATAGCTCGATCGTTGCTTATAGCAAATGCTAGCACCTCTGGATCGGGAATCCCAAGTCCTGCTTTTCCTGCTTCCTGAACCGTAAGGACATTGTGCCCAAAAGCGCGCAGCAATTTCACAACTGGCAAAGGAAATTGTTCGTCTGCATACAAATTTAGCATAACTCAGGCTTCCTCATTCTTGCCGATTGCTTGTTCGATTTCCTCTAGATGTGCATCAGCATAAGTCCAAACATTGACTAGATCGGTAGCGCTTAGATGGGGATAAAATTGTAGAAGTTCGGCATCGCTTGAACCTTCGCGGCGAAAACTTTCCAGCAGCCAAACTGGGATGCGAGTTTTGGCAATGCAAGCATCGCCGCCACACACGTCGGGAGTCTTGGTAATTCCCGGCCAGCTATTACTTAAACTTTGGGTTAAAAGCCGGATGGCTTCAGCTTTTTCCGTCGGACTTAAGGCCAGGAGTTGTGTTTCTAGTTCTTCTAGGAGCATGGGTAATATCGCCTTTGCGATCGGGAATATGTCATTATCAATACTTCGGACAGTTTTTGATTGCCCACCGTAGAATAAGGGTTTCAAGGCGATTAGGCAAGTTCGCTACCAACGGCAAATCGAGGGTTTCAGAGTACGAACTAAAAACTGTCCGGACTATTGATTATAACACTTTACCTTTATTCATTCTTAATCAGCGTCAAATGTCAACGCTTCCCCCCTAACCGTTGTATCCAATTTACCATTCTCAAAAACAACTTTTCCTCCCACAACAGTCACAACCGGCCATCCCGTTAAATTCCAACCTTCAAAGGGACTCCAGCCGCACTTGGTCACCATTTCTTCTCGCACAACTAGGCGGTAGTTGTCCAAATCTACCAATACTAAATCGGCGTCAAAGCCTGGGGCAATTTTCCCTTTGTTCGGAATCTTATAAGCCTTAGCAACTGCAGCAGACATCCAATTAGCAACTTGCGACACTGTACATCTTCCCTGCACTGCTTGCGTCAGCATCAAAGGCAAAGAAGTTTCGACTCCGGGCATTCCAGACGGCGTATTCGGATAATCTTGAGCTTTTTCTGCTAATGTGTGTGGCGCGTGATCGGTGGCAATAAAATCAATTACGCCGTCTAATAAAGCTTGCCAAAGTATTTCATTATCGCGGGGAGCGCGCAAAGGCGGATTCATCTGAGCTAAACTGCCAATTTTTTCATAGGCGCTGGTATTTAACAACAGATGCTGCGGCGTCACTTCCGCCGTTACCCAACTCGGTTTTTCCTGCCGCAACAACTCAGCTTCTTCTCCCGTCGATAGGTGCAGAATGTGCAGTCGGCGCTGATATTTATTAGAAAGTTTTAAGGCTAGCTGAGTTGCTAACAAAGCTGCTTGATTGTCTTGAATTTGCGAGTGAACGGCCACATCGTGCATCCCGGCAAATTCCTGACGCCTCTGATTGATTCTAGCTTGGTCTTCCGCGTGCACCGCAATCAGTCGATCGCCAGCAGCAAAAATCGCCTCTAAAGTTGCTTCTCCATCGACCAAAAGCTGACCGTGCATCGAACCCATAAAAATTTTAATTCCCGGAGTCGGATTCGCACTCAACAAATCCGGCAAATTCTCGGCCGTTGCACCAATAAAAAAGCCGTAATTCACCAAACACTTCTCGGCAGCGCGACTTAGTTTATCATCTAAGGCAGCTTGGGTTGTGGTCAGAGGTCGCGTATTCGGCATTTCGAGAAACGATGTCACCCCGCCTTTAGCGCAAGCACAGCTAGCGGTAAACAAGTCTTCCTTGTGTTCTAAACCCGGTTCCCGGAAGTGTACCTGGGGGTCAATTACTCCGGGTAACAGAGTTAAGCCTTTCGCCATTATTTCTCGATCGGCAACGGCTGCAATGGACGGAGCAACCCGAAGAATTTTGCCTTCTCGGATTTCCACGTCCCCTACTAAAAACTCGCCGTTGGGCAAAAGAACGCGAGCGCCGCGGATTAACAAACAAGATGTGGTCGGCATAAGCTATAATTAAATGAGTAATGTGCGTGATCACCTGAAAAATTTTATCCTTAAAAGAGTTCTGTCAATAGTAAGAAATGTCAACGACCCCGATCTAAAGACACGCTGGCTTAAGGCCTTTGACTTGAATCACAGTTGACTAGACTCAGTACCTGGGTACTACGTTAACGGTGAGAGTTAAAGACCTACTAGAGGATGCTTCGCCTAGTTCCTGCAACCGCGAAATTTAGGATTAAACAGATTTATTGGGTTAAGTCAGTTTCCTAAATATAGTACCGGCCGCAAACTAAGGTGCAAGCTAACATCACCCCTCTCAATTAGGCTCGAAAGAGCAAACATTATGCGTGAGCGGGTTGCGAGGTTTGAGGTGGTAATTGTCCCACTGAAAGTACATTACAAAAGTACACCGAATCCAGCAATCCCCGTGTAATAGTAGTAAAGATTCACCGCGGTTGAAACCGCCTTGCCGTTTGCCACGAGCGGTCTCAAGACGCGCTCGAAACCAACTTACCGAATTTTTTTATGACTCGTCCAGACAAGTCAGCCGACGAAAAACCTCCTCAAGACACCGAAAATCCTTGGATCGAAGGAATTAAAACGATCGGCTTAGCAGCATTCTTGGCCTTTGGCATCCGCACCCTGGTTGCCGAAGCTCGCTACATTCCCACCGGCTCGATGCTCCCCACCCTACAAATTAACGATCGATTAATTATAGATAAGGTGAGCTATCGATTCCAAGACCCCCACCGAGGAGATATTATCGTATTTATGCCTCCTGACCCGGCTAGTTTGTGCACGGGACAGCCGCCGCCGATCAAAGATGCCTATATCAAGCGAGTGATCGGACTTCCAGGGGACACTGTGGAAGTGAAAGAGGGAAAAGTTTTTATTAACAAGCAGCCGCTACAGGAAAAATATATTGAAGAAATTCCGCAGTATCCCTACGGACCTGTAGTTGTAGCTCCAAATTCTTACTTGGTGCTCGGCGACAACCGCAACGCAAGCTGTGACAGCCATTATTGGGGCTTTGTACCGAGGCAAAATATCATCGGTAAGGCGATTGTCCGTTTTTGGCCGCTCAATCGCACAGGTTCGATCGATCCCACGCCCATTTATCCCGCTAAAAATTAGCTACAGCCGGCAACCCGCAGATTAAAATCTGCGGTTGTTAGTTTAAAGTACCAATTACCTCTTAGCCATTTCCCACCACCAAATCATCAATGGTTAAATGAGATTTAGTATCAGGTTTCGCGATCGAGCACTTTCACAACTTTGTTATACATCTCCTCTGCTTCTTGCGGCGAATTGCCGATACTCGTCAATCCCACTTTGCCAAACTGCGACAAACAGCCCATTAAATGAAACACACTCCCCGTCTCAGTACCTGTGTCAAAGTGCAGTTGATTGTCAGCAATAATATCCATCAAATCGTTCGGTAATAATCCCCGATACCGCTCTTTTTTCAAATTGTCAGAAGCAACATAATATTTCGGACGCCCCTGCAGGCTGTAAAATAATCCTGTCGAACGTTCGTACCGACCATTTGTTAACAGCTTCAGCGCCATAAAAGGATGAGTTGTGCCGCCCTTGCGGAGGTTGATCTCTATTGCTTGGATATCCCAGTTGCCGTCTGATTGGCGCACCGCGAGAAAATCTACTCCAAATCTCTCTAAAGCGCCTTTTTTAGCTAAGTTTTGCCCTACTTTCCATCCCAATTCCTGCAACCCTATTCGATAAGATTCGTCCGCCGGAAATCGGCAACCTAAGAAAATTTGACCGTCTGGACCTCCTAAAATTTGGTCGTGGGTTGAGAGAATTTCTACTTCGCCGCTGGGGACAATTCTGCCTTGAACGCTGGGCGAGAACTTTTCTTCTCCTTCGATAAATGCTTCGGCAATTGCCCCTAATTCTGGAATGCGGCTGCTAAAATTTTCCCAGGTTTCGCCCGTTGCTTGAAAGCGCAAATTATGGAAGCTATCGCCAATTGCCGAAGCTCTTTCTGTAGGCGCTTTACCTCCGAGGGGCTTCAGATCTAAAATTGCATTCCCTTCCCCCGAAAAACCTTCATTTAACTTAATTACCATCCGCTGCAAATGCGGCTGCCGTTCCCACAATGCGGCCGCAGCTTCCGCTAAATCTTCCGCATTAAAAACCAACTCGGAACCGTCAGGATAAGGCACGCCGCATTCTTTAAAAATTTGCCTGCTGCCGCTTTTTGTTCCCCAGTATAACAGATCGGGATCGCTGGCCCACAAAGGAATCCCCAATTTAACAGATAACTCGCGTTCTAAGGGCGTCGAGTTATAACAAACCATATAAGATTTTGTCGGCCGCACTGCTTGACGAATGCGCTCCATCAAGCGCGGACGGTCTAAAATTTTCTGGGTGAGGGATTTGGCAGAAGCATCGTAAGCACTGAACAGCAAAAGCCGATCGCGCGCGTGAGAAAATGGAATTCCCGGCAGCAATTGCAGGTAATAATCCACAATCATCGGGTGCAAGGGTTCCGAGGTAATGTAAATTAAGCGCGTGCGGGGATTTCGCAGGCGAATCAATGAAAATAAATGCCGCTCTTCGTAGTGGTAAACACCCTCAACTTTCTGCATTTCTTTCTGATCTAAGCTGAGAGAAGGAATGATAATAATGTCACAATCTCCGCTGTCGAATTCTTCTATTCCTCGCCAACGTTCGCGCAATTCTGTCTGCAGATAGCGAAATTGCTGTGCGGATTCGGAAGATGGATCATTTAACTCTTGCATTGCGTTTTATCCTAAGTATTCAAATAATTATTGCTGATGGTGTCAAGTGTGTCAGCCCAAATACCTGAGCCAACTCACACAGTTTTTTTCTGACGCACCTTACCGGGAATATTGACAAAAATGCCCAAATAGTGATTTAAGGTGCGTTAGTCCAAATATTTGAGGCCACTCAAACAGTTTTTTCTGACGCACCCTGCCCAAAAACCGATACCATGCCACGTACTCCTATGGTGAATATCCAAAAATTTTAGACCAAAGTTTAATCTCCCAGCTTCATCTGTGGAATAAATCTAAAATCTAAAATCTAAAATCTAAAATCCACTGACGCACCCTGCCCGGGACTAGAGTCCATTCCTGTCAAGCTGCTCTTTGAAGCTCGCCGCGCTCGAAAAAGTCTGCCAGATTCCAATATAGGCTCTAGGCGGCGTTGATTTTGCTTGAGTGCCGAGCGCAATTTTTCCGAAGGGCGCAACACCAGGGGAGCCGAATATTTGTTCAGCATCTCCATATCTGGCGACTGGCTCATCAGTATCAGCCGCACGTCTTTGTCGAGCAAATAACTCAGAGAAAGCAAATCTCCCATGTTCGTAAAATCGTTACCGCGATCGCTAATTACAATTGTATCTTTAATCGAGCGGTTAGCTATCGCCTCTTTGTTAATAATTTTCGCAACTTCAGCATTAAAATAGCTCAAGTCTTTGCTCCACCAAGTATCAGAAAAAGCGCTGACAGTACAGGATGCTACACTTGCTGTAAATACCAAGGCTAAAATGACTTGCCAAAACCGCTGCTGATTTTTCACGTTACTTGCGAGCAAGTAAGCAACAGCTAGCTGCACTCCCGGAAAGCAGGAAATCAGATAGCGGCTGACGGCGGAACGTTTGCCGCCTAAGATTATATCCGGTAACGCCAGGAGCAAAAAAGGTACAAAAATTGATGTTAAAATAAACAGCCAAGTTGAACTGCTAGTCCGGCGGCAGATTTGGTAAATTGCTGCCACAATTAACAGCAAAAATGGCAATCTCAGCAGATAACTCCAGATATTATTAAAGCCGAAGTCTAAGTCAAAAAATAATGCTGTAAAGCTGAGCGTCCACAATTTGACAAGATACAGCCAACCCGGAGATACTAGCGTCCAATCTGTCGTAGCTGATGCTCGTCCCAGGTTGGTTGCCAGCACGTAAATCCACGGAATATACAATATTAAAGCTGCTGTTACTGCTAAAAAAAATAGGGAATTAGTTACATGACCTCGCAATTTTGTTTTTTTGACAAACAGCCAGTAAGCAATTATAAAAACTCCGTGTCCGATGAGTGTTAAACAGAAAAAAGGGTGAGTGTAGAAGCCAAGGGCGATCGCCAGCGAATAACACGCCCAATTTTGCCAACCCCGCAACCGCACTGCTCTGTGTAGCAGCCAACTGCTGCCAATAACTGTGGCTGTCAGCAAACTGTACTGCCTTGCTGTCTGAGCAAACAATATGTCAAAGGGAGATAAAGCCAAAAGTGCTGTTGCTAATAACGCTGCCAAATTCGAGGCAAAAAGTTCCTGAGCTAAAGCGTACATCAAAGGCAGCGACAGCAAACTCAATATTGCTGGCAAACTGCGGGAGGCTGTTAGAGAACTGCCAAATTGCTGCATCCACCAACGAGCCATGAGAAAGTATAAAGGCGGATGCTGCGGGTCTTCCAGTGCTAAAGAACGAATTGTGTCTGCTTCTGTACTTCCCGGTTTAATCCGCTGATATTTTTGCAATTCTGGTGCGGGAACAATCCGGTTTTGAAATAGTTTGTCGTCGATTTCTTGGCGGGTGAAACCAGCGGCGCGGATTGATGTGTAAGCTTCGTCGTGCCAGTAAAGTTTGCGATCGAGCTCAAAAAAGCGAAATCCGATACCTAGTAAAATGCCGAACGCCAATAAGCTCATCAGCCAGCGGGAATTTTTGGTATTAACAGATGTGTCTTGATGTGTTGTAGATCCCATGCTTGTCCTAATTTTGGCGATTCCCTCCGGGATAGCTACGCTTCACGGAATTTGGAACTGCAAACCATCTTAAACCTCACTCAAGGAGCGATCGATACCCACTATAGCGGTTCGATCGCGTGGTGAGGTATGCCCTGCGCGGGCCCATGCCCTGCGCGGGCCCATGCCCTGCGCGGGTCCATGCCCTGCGCGGGTCCATGCCCTGCGCGGGCCCATGCCCGAGTGAAAACTCGCGAGTAGCCGGGGCCTCCCCAAAATCAAGAATCTTCAACCAGATCCTCCCAGAACCTCCAGACCCCAAAAATAACTGCTAACATACGTGTTGTACAGTTAATCAACAAGCTCCGCAAGGGGTCTACCCGCGTACCGCAAATGGCAAAAAAAGAAGCGTCTATAAAAACTACAACTGAAAACTCAGAAAAGCAAAAAGCCCTAACTTCCGTACTGTCCCAAATCGAGCGCAGCTTTGGCAAAGGAGCGATCGTCCGATTGGGAGACTCCACTCGCATGAGGGTAGAAACCATTCCCACCGGAGCCCTGACACTGGACATTGCTTTGGGCGGCGGTTTGCCAAAAGGCCGAGTTATTGAAATTTACGGGCCCGAAAGTTCCGGTAAAACCACTCTAGCCCTCCACGCGATCGCCGAAGTCCAAAAATCCGGCGGAATCGCAGCCTTCGTGGATGCCGAACACGCCCTCGATCCCACCTACGCCTCAGCTTTAGGCGTGGATATTGAAAATCTCTTAGTTTCCCAGCCGGATACCGGCGAAATGGCCTTAGAAATAGTCGATCAACTCGTGCGTTCCGTCGCCGTCGATATCGTAGTAATTGACTCCGTAGCCGCCCTCGTCCCCCGCGCCGAAATCGAAGGCGACATGGGCGACTCCCACATGGGTTTGCAAGCCCGCTTGATGAGCCAAGCTTTGCGAAAAATCACCGGTAATATCGGCAAATCCGGCTGTACCGTCATCTTCCTCAACCAATTGCGGCAGAAAATCGGCGTAACTTACGGCAACCCCGAAACCACAACCGGCGGTAACGCACTCAAATTCTACGCCAGCGTGCGGCTCGACATTCGCCGCATTCAAACCTTGAAAAAAGGCACAGAAGAGTACGGCAACCGCACGAAAGTTAAAGTGGCTAAGAATAAAGTTGCTCCGCCTTTCCGCATTGCCGAATTTGACATTGTATTTGGCAAAGGCATTTCTACTTTAGGCTGTCTGACTGACTTGGCCGACGAAATGGGAGTAATTATCAAAAAAGGTTCTTGGTATAGCTATAACGGCGAGAACATAGCTCAAGGACGAGACAAAGTGATCCAACACATGGAGAAAAATACCGACTTCAAAAATGAAATTGAGGAGCTAGTTAAAAAGAAACTTGAGACTGGTGCTGTGGTTTCTGCTAATTCTGTTGCCCCTGTTGAGAATGACGATGAGGATGCAGAAGATGTAGAAGATGTAGAAGTTCTAGACAATGTAGAAGATTTAGAGGATTTGGAAGAAATCTAAATCTTTTAGTCAATAAATGCGATAGCTGTTAGAGCCCCGACTTTTTAAAGAAGTCGGGGCTCTGTTTATTCTGTTTTTTTAATCTCTAGGGGCAGCCCTGTCAAGGTAGGTCTTAAAATCTCTCTAATACTCTAGGGAGTTGAAATTTAGGCTGTAGGCTTGAAAAATT
>NZ_JAUBVJ010000083.1:161-35769 GCF_036702785.1 Microcoleus sp. AR_TQ3_B6
TTGAGATTTGGGATTGGTTCCACGGATAAATCACCTGGCGGGTACCACCTTGGAAATTGTTGGTCAAAATCAGCGTCGATTGAGGTTATCGATTTGAGATTTTAGATTTTAGATTTGAGATTGACCCCACGGATAAATGCGGGGGCTTGAGGATTTTCGATTTGAGATTTGGGATTGGTTCCACGGATAAATCACCTGGCGGGTACCACCTTGGAAATTGTTGGTCAAAATCAGCGTCTATTGAGGTTATCGATTTGAGATTTTAGATTTGAGATTTTAGATTGACCCCACGGATAAATACGGGACCTTGAAGATTTTCGATTTTCGAAAAGGGATTAATTCCACGGATAAATCACGTGGCGGGTACCACCTTTGAAATTGTTGGTCAAAATCAGTGTCGATTGAGGTTGAGGTTTAGGAACAATACGTAGCGGTTTATACTATTTGTGCCGCACATCTTAATTGTAAATTCCCTGATATGGGTTACACCCAATAAAGTTGAGGAGCGGCACAGCTTAATTCAAATGTTTCTTTTAATTAGAACCATTCCTATAGACCTTACCTCCCCTGGGTATTTATGTCAATTTTTGTAAAGAAACTGTTACCTTTAAGTGATATAATATCGAACAATTTGTATAAAAGCTTCAAGATATTCTGCTAAATGCTGAGACTTATTACCGACTTTGATGGCCCGATCATGGACGTGTCCGATCGCTACTACCGAGTTTACCAGCAGTGTCTCGCTGAGACTCAACGTTTGGGCCAACCCGTGCGGGAACTCCCCAAAGCCGAGTTTTGGGACATGAAGCGCGCGCGGGTTCCCGAAACCGAAATCGCCATCCTCTCGGGATTGGACGCAGCCCAAGCCCGCGATTTTGCCCAGAAACGCCGTGACACGGTTCACACGCTCCCTTACATGATTTACGATCGACCAGTGCCCGGCGCTTTGGAAACGCTCGAAAAGGTACAGCGCGCTGGAGTAGACTTAGCGGTCCTGACCATGCGCCGCGTCAGAGAACTAGACGAAGCCTTCAACCGCTGTAATTTAGGGCAATTTTTCCCTGAAAACCGCTGCTATTGCCTCCCCAACGATTACGTCAAAACCGGGGATATCAAAGATAAGCCCCTGCTAATGGCAAAAGCTCTCGCCGAACTGCCGCCGGCTTCTGACGTTTGGATGGTTGGGGATACGGAGGCGGATATTGTAGCAGCTAAAACGCACGGTGTCAAGGTAATTGGTGTTTTGTGCGGAATTCGCGATCGCACCCAACTAGAAATGCACCAACCTGATTTAATTGCTAACAATTTGAGTGAAGCAGTAGAGATTATTTTAGATCGCCACAATTAGTCATTAGTCGTTGGTCATTAGTCATTAGTCATTAGTCATTAATCATTAGTTATGAGTTATTAATTGTTAGCTGATGTTATTTTTCAGAGGTCTTGATTCCACCGTTATTAGTTGTTGGGTTCTGACTGCTGACTGCTGACTGCTGACTGCTGACTAATGACTAATAACTGCTGACGAATAACTGCTGACTGCTGACTGCTGACTAATGACTATCGCAGAAAACTGCTAACCAGCCACAGAATTAAAAACGTAAACAAAGCGATAAATTTCTCTGTTGTTATAAATGCCGGACTGACCAAAGAACCCAAAAAGCCTCCCAGCAACAAGCCTATAACCAAGCCAGCCACAGTCAGCAGCACAGCCCGACCAAATTTTTGATCCTTGCGATTAACAAAATAAAGACAAGAGCCGACGCCAAGAGCCAGAGTCAACTGTAGTAAACCATCATTAGCCGCCGGATAAATACTCAGTCCGCCTAACCCCACATACACCCCAGCCGGCCACAAAATGTCCGAGCGACTAGGAGTATCGATTAGCCGGTGCAACCAAGCTGGGCTGCCACTCGGAGGAGACGGAGTAAAGCTTGCGGGTGCGGGAGTCAGCCGCTCGGGGAAGCGGATGCGTTCGGGCACTTTAATTTTACCTTCCTGTCGCTGCCGCAGGCGATCCATGAGGATCGCGTCGTATGCTGCTTCGATCGATTCCAAACGTTTCATGTCACCGCTGTACTGCTCAGCTAGGCGCGTGCGGGCCTCTTGCACTTCATCAAAGGAAGCATCTTCATCGACTTCAAGCAGTTGATAGGGAGTTGGCTCACTCATAAAAAAACTCCGTAAGTGGGAAACTCAGTCGCTGCATAACGCTGAGAGGGAAACGACCCTTCGGCTACGCGAGCGCGCATAGCCCGGGCGGTTTCAACCGTAAGACAACATTACACGGGGATTGTGTGTTCGGTGTACCTTTGTAATGTACTTTCACTGTTTACAATTACCACCTCAAACCTCACAATCGGCGATCGCATAATGTTTGCTCCTTATAGCCTCCATGAGAGGGGTAATGTTAGCTTGCCCCGAAAGTTTACGGTCGGTACTCGATTTAGGAGACTAACTTAACTCAATAAATTTGTTTAATCCTAAATTTCCCGATTCAAGGAGCTAGCTGAGCATTCCTTGGTAGGTCTTTAAACTCTTACCCTTAACGTAGTACCCAGGTACGCATGACTGTCAACTGTGGTTTAAGTCAAAGGCCAAAAGCCAAGCGCCTGTCTTTAGACCTGGGTGGTTGACTGTAATAACCCGCCTCGGTACTCTCGTTATCTGGAAATCGGGTTTAAAACCCCGTCCTTCTAGGACAGCTTTAATTTCTTAAATCCATTCCTAAAAATCAGGGAATTGCTGGTATTTGTAGTATACTACAATAGTCAAGGTTAAACTCCTGTGCCTCAAGTGAAACAGTTAAGAGACACTTTTAGGCCTAAATTGTTGGCTCCCGAGCAGCGAATACTCTTAAAACAGCCAGAGAATCAACGCATTCTTTTTACCATAAAAAAATAATTTGGTTCATTTGTTAAGTAGGGCATACCCTCCCTCCTTGTTCCTATCAAGTATACGCTTTTGGAGATAGACACTACGCCGGCTGCTGTGAGTTGAACTCGTCAATTGGTATTTTGTACGGTTGAAAGGTTTAAGAAGTGCTTTCATGACATAGCGCTTAAAGGTCAGTCGATGAATTAAGAATCCCCACGGCTGATAGCCCCGGAGTGTCAAAGAGCAATCTTAACAAGAGAGGAAAGCGGGGCGGGGACCCCGGCGGCTTTCCCAAAAGTTTTGCTGCTAGTTTTTATTGATTTAAAACCGGAACCAGCAAACCTTAGGAAGGTAGAAGCTAGAAGGCATTCGGGATTCGTAAATCAAAAATAAGGAATCCAAAGATTTTTATTTTTATCTGGGCCGTCTAAAATTTTACCTTCTGCCAAATGCCCTCAGAAGGAACAAGTCCTGCCGGCGCTCACAATCCCCGACCACTGGACTTTTTTAAGTCGATCGCGGCGGTAGGAAAAAAAGCGAGCCGAGTCAGAATAAGTACAGAAAGGAGCGATCGCCACTTGAGAAAGATCGATTCCCAGCTGCTGCAATTGCAGAGCATTGCAGATGCGAACATCCAAGCGTACCTTTCCCGGTTCTGGATCGGGCAAGACAGGCGATTCGGGCAGTTGGTGCAAAAACTCGCAGATGCCCTCGGCTGTCGCATTAACGCCACTCAAAGGAGCAATGGTGGCTCCCAGTTCCGCTGCCACTGCCACAGATACCTGGTAAACCTTTCCAGCGATCGCCGGCCCCATAGCAATCTTCAGATTTTCTAGTTGACTGCCTTGTGCCACAAGTTGAGCGATCGCCTCTGGTAATATCTTAGCAGCAGTCCCGCGCCAACCCGCGTGAACAGCAGCAACCAGTCCCGTGCGACCGTCAGCAATCAGCACCGGCACGCAGTCAGCCGAGCAAACCCACAGCGCCTCCAATTCTCCCTCGGCCACCAAGCCATCAGCCTCAGCATAGTAGGGGGTAGCGGTAGACGGGTCCAGGGCCACAACGGGTGACAACTGACTGGTTTTGAGTACCGCATTACCGTGTACCTGTTGGAGTCGATAAACCTGAGCTCCGGGTTCGAGAACTTCCGTCAGCTCGATCGGCCCCTGCGGCGAGAAATCGCGCGTAAAAAAGCCGTGAGACCAGCGGGAAAGCAAGCTGCAAGTCAGATAGGGCAAGCCTTCAGAGCTCTGCCACTGCCAACTGATACCGTCTGGTTGTCCGGCGCACTCAGAGTCAGGAAAATTTGTCAAGCGATCGCCAGCTACAGTCATGAAACCTATCCTTACCGAAAAATTGGGTCTAAAGCCCCGTCCTTCTAGGACGGCTTTCTCTAAAGATGTTATAGTTACGCCCGTAATGTTAGCGTAAATATGCTGGTATTTGAGGCAAAACTTGAGGGGACGAAGGAGCAGTATGAGCGGATTGATGAAGCCATTCGTACTGCTCGATTCGTTCGGAATAGTTGCATCAGATACTGGATGGACAACAAAGGCATCGGGAAGTATGAGTTGAGTGCTCCGCAGCGCTGTTCTCGCTCAAGAATTCCCGTTCGCTGGAAAACTTAACTCCCAAGCCAGACAAGCTTCTGCCAAACGAGCTTGGTCTGCTATCACTCGGTTCTACGACAACTGCAAAAAAGTCAAGCCAGGGAAGAAGGGTTTCCCACGATTCAAGCGCTTGCGAACCCACGGTTCTGT
This sequence comes from Microcoleus sp. AR_TQ3_B6, assembly GCF_036702785.1. Lineage (NCBI taxonomy): Bacteria > Bacillati > Cyanobacteriota > Cyanophyceae > Oscillatoriales > Microcoleaceae > Microcoleus > Microcoleus sp. AR_TQ3_B6. The sequence goes on from NZ_JAUBVJ010000083.1 coordinate 4,796, forward strand.
TGAGTACAAAACAACGGGATGGAAGCTGTCTGAGGATAGGAGAGCTATCACGTTCAGCGACGGGTTTGAGGCTGCAAGTTTTAAACTGTGGGGAACCCGTGACTTGCATTTCTACCAGTTGAAGCAGATGCGAGCGAGTTCGAGTTGTTCGTCTCGCCCACGGGTACTACGTCCAGTTTTGTCTTGACGTTGAACGGATCCAGAAGAGAGAACCCACAGGTAAAACCATGGGTCTTGATGTTGGATTGACTCACTTCTACACCGATTCCAACGGTCAAACCGTTGATAATCCCCGCCATTTGAGAAAGTCCGAAAAATCCCTTAAGCGACTGCAACGTAGACTTTCTCATACCGAGAAAGGCTCTAAGAACAGAGCCAAAGCGAGAAATCGCTTGAGCCGGAAGCACCTCAAGGTAATTCGGCAGCGTAAAGACTTTGCCGTGAAGTTGGCAAGGTGCGTAGTGAGCGTCTAACGACTTGGTTGCCTAGGAGGACTTGATGGTGCGGAATATGGTAAAAAACAGCAAGCTTTCCAAGTCTATTTCTGATGCGGCACGGTCTAACTTCCGCAGTTGGTTGGAGTATTTCGGCAAGGTGTTCGGTGTGGTGACAGTAGCTATTCCACCTCACTACACCAGCGCCAACTGCTCTAACTGTAGGGAAGTTGTCAAGAAGTCGTTGAGTCAACGCACTCATAGATGTCCTCATTGTGGGCCTGTGCAGGATAGAGACTGGAATGCAGCTATCAACATACTTGAACTAGGACTCCGTACCGTGGGGGACACGGGAACGTTAAACGTCTCTGGAGACATCGACAAGAGCATTGGTGAGAAAACTCCTCAATGTAAGTCGAGTCGCGGAAAGAGAAAGCCCAGAAAGTGATTTCTGGAATCACCGCCCTTGAAGGGCGGTGAGGATGTCAACCAAGCGAATCATTTGCCTTGTATTCTAAACAATCAACAATTTTGCCGACTAAGTTTAAATCGACGATCGGCTTTAATCAAAAAATCGCGATTCCTCGGCATTTAACTCCGGCGGACGCCACCAAAATTTTGCATTACCCTAGACGCAAAATTTCGGAAACTAATTAACATACACGGACGGCAAAGCGCTATCATCATTGTGACTGTCACAGACGACTTGCCGGTACAATCAGGCTCAAAAAACCAGGGTATCCATCGCAGACCCAGCGACCTTCGACTTGTTCGATGCGCCAAAAAAATTGCCTCAAGCCCGGTAAAATCATTTAGGGCTGTATAAAGACAAGGATTGCAATACATTCGATCCTGACTTCGATCTCCTTGTACCCCCTGTTGAGTTGGGAAAAAAAATCGTGAAACCAGTTCCAGACAAGCAAATAACAGCCCATTTGAACACCAAACAGCAAAAAAAGAACCCTACAGGCGCCCGGACTCGATCGCGCCTTTTGTCCGATCGCTCACTGCTGGTGGGACTGGGTTGCCTTGCCAGTCTGGGACTGCTCAGCAAAGGTCTAGTTTGGGCCCAAGCCGAAACTCCGCCAGCAGAACAAGCCGTCCCCGGCGCAGCAGACCTCCAGCCATTATTTGAAGCTCCTCTCCCGCCCCGGGAACCCGAATACAGTCAAGGGTCGCCAGAACCAGACCCTGCACCGCAGGCAGAAGTTCCGCCGCCCGAGCCTGTCTATGCCGAACCGCCCAGAGAGCCGGAGTACGCCAGCGAACCAGCTCCCACCAAATATTATCTGCCGGAACCCGCGCTGATTCCCCTGCCAGAAGCGACGGCCCAGGAGCCGCCTTTTGAAGCGCCAGTTAACCCAGCCCACGCTGAAATCGACCAAACAGACTACAGCATTGGCGCCAGAAGCGAGTACGAAGCGCCAACAAGAATAGAGTTTGCAGAACGATCGAAGGACTGCCAAGAAGTTGGCGGTTTGTGCGCGCCTCCTCCTGTTTCCGAACCCGTGACGGCAGATGCAGCAGAGCCCAACTACAGAAAGGAAACTCCGATCGCAGACGACGGCTATATTGCAGCCCCTCCTCCTCGAAATCTGCCCGATGATCGCCCCTCCGGCGATGTTCGGGGAACTGTTGCCGGAAATAGTAGCGGGAATCCTGTCAGTAAACTCGGTCAAGCCGTTCAACAAATAGGCCGCCAGGTTTGGGGGGGTTCAAACCCGCGGGAATCTGCTGACGCACCAGAGCGCTACTCGGCAGACCCTGGATACTCGGCAGACCCTGGATACTCCGCAGACCCTGGATACTCCGCAGACCCTGGATATTATGCCGGATCTGCATCTTACGGCGGCGGTGCGCCAGCGCCCAGCATGGGACTCGGGCCGGTTCAAGTCGGTGCGGTTAGTGTCAGCAGCGGCAGCAATACAGGTTTTGCTTTCTACAATCTCACGCCGCGTCCAGCAGGCCTGCCCGGAAATGGCAACACCAGCCTGCTGTTTCCGCTATCTATTGCTGCGGCAATTACTTCGCCGTTTGGGTGGCGGACTCATCCGGTTATGGGCTACGGCAGGTTTCACACCGGAACTGACTTGGGGGCCCCACTGGGAACGCCGGTACTGGCCGCCTATGCGGGTCAAGTGGCTATCGCCGATTGGTTGGGCGGCTACGGTTTAACGGTGGTTCTCAACCACAACAAAAACTCTCAGGAAACTCTCTACGGCCACCTTTCGGAACTGTTTGTGAAACCCGGAGAGTGGGTGAAACAGGGAGAGACCATCGGCCGCGTCGGCAGTACGGGAATGTCTACAGGGCCTCACCTCCACTTCGAGGTTCGGCAAATGACTGACCAGGGTTGGGTGGCGATCGACCCTGGTTCTCAGCTAGAATTCGCTCTGGCAAGAATGATCGGCTCTTTGGAAACCGCCAAAGTACCGAAAATGCCGAAAATGGTGGAAATACAAACTGCTAACGGACTCAAGGATTTGGAAAACGATCTCCCCCAGCTTCCACCTCTGCCCCTGGGAATGGACATCGAAGTTCACAACCTCCAGCCGCCATTCCCGGAACTGTTAAAAGCTGACTCGAACGGTCCCAAAGACAAGCAACTCCCCAAACCCAAAACTCAGAAGCAAGCTAGCAGGTAAAAATGGCGGCTTGGCTGGATTAATTTTTTTAGGGGCGGGCTATTCGCCCACCCCTAAAAAAATTGATGTTTTGTATAGCGGTTCTCGGAAAGATGAGGTATTCACCAATTAATTAACAATTCCCCAATCCCCCAATCCCCAATCCCCCAATCCCCCAATCTAAAATCTAAAATCTAAAATCTAAAATCTAAACTTGTCCCTCATCTATCTGAGAAAGGCTATAGTTTTAGACTTGACCCGGAACTTTTGTGATTTAAAACCGTCTTTTCCGGGAGGATTTTCTGTTACCGATCGTCTAAATTAAAAAAAATATTCCCACCAGCAGGCTTGGAAAAAGTGTTAACCGCTCTCCTGATTATTTTCATAGGTTTAGCTCCGTCGCTGCTGTCTTTGTGGGTGATGCGCTCTGCCCAGAGCCAGGTCCGCGATAGAATTGCAGTGGCTAGGCTGGCGGTAGCAAATAGACCCATGCGGACTCAACTACCAACTGCCGATCGCACCTACATAGAAGGCCTCGGTTATCCCATCGGCGATATTACTTGCGAGTATAACGCCCGCTCTAATTACATTCGCTGCGCTGTCAATCCTTCTGGGCCCTGTCAAGATTGTCGGTACTACCAAGCCAGAACTCTTGACGCTCGCGGTGAAAAGATATAGCTTATATGTAAGCATATTTGCGGATGTAGCAATCAATGAGTTAATATGTACTTACGTGTAAGGATTATTGTTTGAGCTTGTTTTGGACGACCCGCGCCAAAACTCAGCAATTAAAACCTAATCGAGCAGTATTGCTGGGTTACAGTTGCTCTAACTGGCGGATTGGGTTCAGTGTTTTTATAGTTGAGGAGTTGCGATCGCAAACCAAGTTTAGACGATAAATTTTGTTTGGGGGACGAGAAATCTCGGAATAAATAGGGTGTCTAGTCTCCTGGACGTAACTCCTGCAGTTAAGAAAATTACCGAACAAAAATCGCCAGTAGCTGATGGGCAAATCTCCAAGCCACTTTCTCCAAAACATCCTGAAAAATTCTGCACGAACAATTGTCCCGAGCATTTACCTTAAACAGAAACCCGCTCGAAGACTCGCTTGTTGACAGTTTGAGAAGTTGCTTGTCGGCGACACTAATCTGTTTTTGCGATCGCAGCGAAACCTCCTCAAACCTACATTGCTATCTCCAGACTGCAAGTCAGGAATTTTTAAGACGCCTCGTCGATACAGGGTATGCCGATTTCAATTGCATCTCAGATGTTGCACCATTCTCGCTTAACATACTTTCCGGCTTCACAAAAAGTTCATTTTCTTGTGGGGAGTAGGGGTTGGGCAGGAGAACCCGCCCATAGAAGGGTGATTGAGAAGGGTGCAAGATCTCAATTGAATGACACTTCGGGCACGGCCGGCATAATTATGTCACGGCTATAAATCCCTAATTAATGTCTGGTTGCTATTGTGAACAGGGCTTGCGCACCAAAACCCAAAAAACCGAGTATTTTACCGGCATGGGGGGCTGCAACGAAGGCTTTTCGTCCCTCAAATCCGGTTTATGCGTCCATAAATAGTGAAAATTCTCTGCAAATAAAGTCCATTAGACGATATACAGAAAACCTCATCAACTAAATTTTTGAGAAGTCCTGTTATTATCTACTGCTGGATGTAAGAGATATGTGTCTAACAGATACGCTCGCTAACAGAAAAGAAAGCCGAAGGCAAAATATCACCCCATAGATAGATTATGGGGATTTAAACTCTAAATCCTCAGCGCTTCTGTCGGCGATATTTGCCATGCTATCAAATATCGAGATAGCACTGGTTTGTGCTGAGTTAAACTCGCTTCTGGCTCTCGATTGAAGTCGAGCAGCAGAGCCTCTTACTCTGCAATTACACCTTTTCAATAGCTGATAATTATCATATTGAAGTGGATACATCATATACAATCCGTGAGACAAATTGACTATGCAAAGCATCTGCAACAAACCAATTCTTCTAACCAAAAAAATATGTGACTCCACCGCCAGGATTGCTGGAAAAAGCTCCCGAACAACAGCAACTTATCATCTGAAAAAAACAATAAAACAAGTAAAAACAGAGGAGTGTTTCCTGTCCCAGAAACTCGGTGGCGGCGCGGGAATTGGGCATCCCCACAGAGAATTTTTGCGAGCAACCGAGTCTGTGGGCACCCGGATTGTAAAAAATCTACTGTTCGTCGATGCCAGAGTAGAGAACTGGGACAGCTTGGCAAGTGGAGCAACTGCCGGTACATTCGTATTTGTACTGGACTCCACGCGGGATGGAGTCGAACAAATTACTAGAATTCTGGCTAATTACAGCGATTTAGACAGCCTTCAGATAGTTTCTCACGGTCGAGAAGCCCGAGTGCAACTCGGATCGATCGAACTTTGCAGCGACAACTTAGAAACCTACAGCCATTTGTTGCAGCAGTGGGGAAAAGCTCTCAGCGAGAGAGGAGATATCTTGTTATTCGGGTGCAGCGTCGCAGCGGGGGAAAGCGGCGCGGCCTTCGTGCGGCGGCTGAGCTCGATCGCAGGTGCAGATATTGCAGCTTCCGACAACTTGACGGGGAGTGCCGCACTCGGCGGCGACTGGGAATTAAAATTTGCGACCGGGGAAATAAAGGCGAGTATCGCCATTGAAAAAGAAGTGCTCGAAGCCTACAGTTACGCGCTTGGCAAAAACGAAACTTTTAAGAACTCCACAGTTAGGGGGCCTGGGATGTACGGGGGAAAGGACGGGGCGCTGTTGAATCCGAGCAACAAGGTTCCAGCAGCAAATCAACGTATCCCCGGCATAATTCCGGCTTTGGGCGGTTCGAGTCCCGGCGATGGCGCTGTGCGTGGGACGAAAGCAGCAGATCACCCGGAAGCCTTTGTCATATACAACAACCCCATTACTTCAACCGACGGTCTCACAGTCCGGTTTGATTTTTATTGTGAGGGTTCCCGCGAGCAATATAATGCTCAGGACCCCTCTATTCACCCTCAGCCAGGGGACGACCTGGGTTTCTTGTTGATTGACGGCACTCCTAGCCCAGAAAGGACTGAGGGTTATGGCGGTTCTGGTGCCTACGCTCCACGAAGGGGTATACCCGGTATGGAGGGAGGTGATTTAGGCCTTGAGCTTGACGAGTTTGGCAATTTTTCAACATCCACAGAAGGGCCCGGAGGCCAGGAGCAGCCTCGGATTCCCGGCTCCTCTATTGGTTCTTTGAGACCTGATTCCGTAATAGCCCCAGGCACTTGTAGCGCCATCAGCAACACGACCCGGAGGAGCGAGGCGATCGAAAGTCGCCTCGCCACTAACCACAACGGCTCGCCAACGAACAAAGACGGCACTCCCACTAACTCTACGGTTACGACAAGTATTGCGCCCAACGCCCACCTCGCAACCACCAAAACCGGCTCTACGAGTGCTACCCCCGGTAGCTCGCTCACCTACACGATCGCCACAGCCAATTTAGGCTCGAGTCCTGCAGAAGCTGTAACCATCACTGACAGCATAGTTCCCGGATTAACCGGATTCACGGCATCTAACGGCGGCGTTTACGAGCCAGCGACAGGCATTGTCCCCTCTGGGCCCGCGGCAATCGCCAAGGCCGAGACACTCACCCGGACGATCGGCCTCACAGTACCGCCCACCCTAACTTCCATCCGCAACACGGCCAGAAGTACCTCGATCGCTCCCGACTCGACTCCGGCAAACAACAGCGGTACAAACCCCAACGCCACCGTCACAACCTCGATCGATGCTGTGGCCGATATTGTCACCCAAGGACCCAATGCTGCTGAAAACGTAGTGATTGCAGACAGCATCATTCCCGGTTTAACGGGAGTCAGGGCATCCAATAACGCCACTTACGAGCCAGTGACAGGGGTTGTCACCTTCCCAACAGTTCCCAGCTTGACTAGCGGCAGCAACACCAACCGCCAGGTAAATTTAGCCGTTCCAGCGACGGGCACCATTAGCCTTACCTCCGGGAGCCGATCGATCACTTTATACCCCGAACCCAGCAATAACAACGGTTACCAGCCCAGAGCCACTGTCACCACCGACATCAGGGCGCAGTCAACGCCCAAGCAACTTCCATCAGCCAACAACAGCAACCCTGCGCTAGCACCCAACAGCGCTGTCAAAATCAGCAGGCTCGGAGGCAGAGACTCAGACAGCACAGTAGTTACCGAAACAATAGGTCTAAAGCCCTGCCCTTCTAGGGCTGCTTTTCTTGATTCTGCTCTTGTTGATGATGGGTGTGTTCCGATAAGAACCGGAGGTAAACAGGTTAGTTTTTGAGTTCAAAACATACGCAAAGACCAATCAATACCATCCTCGGCGACTACAGCACTCAAGAAGGCAGTACAGTTGCCACCTCTTTCGGCGACTTAATTTTCGGCAACGACAGCAGCGGCGACATCATCGGCGGCAGCAAAGATAATGACAGCCTTTTTGCCGGCAAAGGTAACGACTTAGTTTACCGCAGCAAAGCGGGTGACCTGATTTGGGGCGAACTCGGTGCTGATACCATTGTCGGCGACAAGGGAGATGATTCGCTTTACGGCGGTTTGCCAAACCAGTTAGTGTCCGATGTGTTAGGCCGCGACTTGCTATATGGGGGCGATGGGAATGACTTTCTCAATGGTGGTGAGAGTTCCGACTCTTTGAGTGGGGGTTTTGGTAACGATATTGTTCGTGGCGGCAAGGATGACGACTTGGTACAGGGAGATGCTGGCGACGACTTGATTTACGGCGACTTGGGAAGCGATAGTTTGTGCGGCGATGAGGGTAACGATACCATTAGTGGCGATCGCGAGGAAAATTATCGAGGCGCTGTGGGTGCAGACGGCCAGCAAGACTGCATCAACGGTGGCAGCGGCGATGACCTTTTATACGGCAATGAAGGTCCAGATACTCTCAACGGCGACTCGGGTAATGACACTATTTACGGAGGGAAAGATAGCGACATTCTCAATCGGGGTGCAGGGGATGACTGGCTGTTTGGCGACAGGGGAGACGATACTTTAATTGGGGGTATTGGGAGCGATCGTTTTGTGTTAAGCGCTAACAGCGGTATCGATACTGTACTCAATTTTTCCGTAGGAACTGATAAGTTTGTCCTCGCCGACGGCTTGAGTTTTGACTCGTTGCAAATTAACTCGACTGCGAATGGCACACTCCTGCAATTTGCTGCGACTGGGGAGGTTTTGGCTCAGGTTTTTGGGGCTAATAATACTATTACTGCTCAGGATTTTCTCAGTCTTGCTCCGTAAGAGCAGACTCATATTATGTCCCGTAAAATAACCATTATCAGGTTGGGAGTGAGAACTCCACTCCTCCAAAAACTCCCTCTGAATTCCTCACTACCAACCTGATATTGTGTTTTTTGGCTGGGACATAATATAACTTTAACCAGATATTGTATAGCTCCATGCACACCACACTTTACGCTTGTTTGTTCAAAAAATCTAATCCTAAAAAAATAGCTGCGATGCTTCCTGCTACACAAATTTCTCGGTTTGCTATTTTTAACAAAACTTCGGCCAGTGGGACTAAAACTACTTCAATATCTTCTGTAATATCCAATTGTATTTTGCTGGCAAGCTTGACATTTTTAGCAAAGTATAGGTAAATACAATTGGTGTCTTTTACGGGGTTATCATATAAGGTTGCTAGTTCCAAAATTTCTTCAGCAACATATCCCGTTTCTTCTGCAAGTTCTCGGGCGGCAGCAGTTTTGCCGCTTTCTTCAGCAGAATTGAAAGATCCGGCCGGCAGTTCCAGCAAAATCTCGCGTACTCCGTGCCTGTATTGGCGCACGCATACAAGTTCTTGCTGCTCGGTCGTGGCAAATACTAGGGCGATATTGGGTCGGACATTAACAAAAAAGTCGTCTATAATTTGTCCGCTTGGCAATTCTATTTCATCTTGTCTAACCTGGCACCACTGGTTATTAATAACGAAGCGCGATCGCAATAATTTCCATTTAGTTAAATTTTTCATATTAATTCATCCTTGCGAGTATGCACACTGCATACTTTACCCTAATTGAAGGGGAAGGAAAATAGGACTAAGACCAAAGGGCATCGGGACGATCGACTTGTAGGGGGCTCTACTACTTGGATAATGAACGGAGGCTCAAGGGTTTCGGATAGTAGAGCACCTTACTCATTGTAACAGTTGAATAAGTCGTGAAAACATAATAACCAGATACCCCAGATATCGGAATTCTTGAAGCAGCACAGACTCTATCTGTAGGGTACGCCGCAGCGCACCTTACCCCTACCAATAATGTTTCAAACGATTTTTTGCGTCCAGGACTGTATATATAGCATCTACTCGTTACCAGGCTCTGCCTGGTAACGAGTAGATGCAGTAAAAGTGAGATACTGATGATTGTGGAAGTGAGCGATCGCATGAGTGATGCACAACCCCTCACCGTAGAAGACCTAGAATGTTTTTTAAATATTTTCAGGATAATTATGGCTGACGAGTTTGACAAGTTTTACAACCTGCGACTGTACCGTAACAAACCATCGGACAAAATACCCGCAGCCCACCAAATAGAAGCGTTGGAAAGGTTGCATGAGTGGTTCAGGGAGCAACGCGATATGCACTCTGGCAGTATTCTTGTTTTGCCCACTGGGGGCGGCAAGACTTTCGCTACTGTACGGTTTCTCTGTACCAGTCCACTTTCCAAAGGCTACAAAGTTTTGTGGTTAGCTCATACTCACCATTTACTAGAGCAAGCCTTTCACGCTTTTGAATCAGAAGTCAAGCACATATCTCTACCTAAAACCAGCCTTAGGGTGCGAGTGGTTTCTGGTACACCAGGACATTCCTCTGTTGATAAAATTAAAATCACGGATGATGTTCTAATTGCTACACTTCAGACACTGAGTCGCGCTTATAAACGTAAACAACCAAAGCTAGAAGCATTTTTCAACTCAGCCAACGATAAACTTTTTGTTGTGTTTGATGAAGCGCACCATTCTCCTTCACCTACTTATCGCCAGTTAATTATCGCTTTGCAAGAACGTTTCCCTAAGATGTATCTGTTGGGGCTGACTGCAACTCCAACCTATAGCAAACAATATAGATATGGGTGGCTGGAAAAGCTTTTCCCTCAACGAATACTTTACCAAGTAACGGCTCAAAAACTCATGGCTGATGGCATCCTTTCTAAGCCAGAGATTGAGCAACATAAAACTAATTTTGATGCTCCTGAATTTGAAGCAGAAGAATATATAAAATGGACTAAAAGTTACCAAGATTTACCGGAAGACATCATCAGCCAATTAGCAGAAAATCGGGAGCGTAATGCTTTTATTGCAGAAACTTACGCAAGTAATAAAGAGCGGTATGGAAAAACGATTATATTTGCCGATCGATGGTTTCAATGTGAGCAATTGCGTGAGTTTTTGGAAAATAGAGGTATAGGTGCTGGCGTTGTTTATTCTGGAGCTAAAAGCTCTCAAGGAGAAAAAGTTCTCAAGCAGGATGAGAATGCCCGTATCTTAGAGGCTTTCCGTAGGAATGATTTTGATGTGTTAATTAACATTAAAATGCTGACCGAAGGAACTGATATTCCTGATGTTCAAACTGTTTTCATAACTAGAGAAACTACAAGTGATATTCTGCTCACTCAGATGATCGGACGTGCCTTACGCGGCCCACGTATGGGGGGGACAGAAAAAGCCTATATAGTGGCTTTTATTGATATCTGGAAGTATGAAATAAAATGGGCGGGATACGGTCAAATTCTTCCGGGAATTGCTGATAATGATGCTTCCGAAAGTCATAGTCTATCACCGCAGGTTATATTAGCAGATTTAGTACGAAGATTAGCTCAGCAAATGGATAGAACTATTGATAATATTACTGGGTCTTTTTTAACTTTACTTCCGCTTGGCTGGTATAAAGTTGAATTTGAAACTGTTGCTAAAGGGAGTGAAGATGACATACGGATGACAGAATTAGTGATGGTATTTGAAGGCGAAAAAGATGCCTATGAACGATTTATTGAAAGTATTGCTCAAGCTCCCACTCAAGAATTTTCTGAAATTGACCTTAATTTTGATGAGAAGTCTCAATCAATCAAAGAATTGTGTATTAAAGCTTTTTACGATCAAGATATCACCGCCGAGATAGTAGGTGAATGGCCGAATGAAAGCGTTTTAATAAATTTATTTCATATGGCTCGTCATGTGGCTCAAAATGAAGGAGAAAAACCACCTTTCTTTTTATTTGAAGAGCGAGACAATCACGATTTAGACATTCTAGCCCAAAAGTTTGTTAATGACGATCTTGGCCCTCGCGCTTTGGAGCAAGCATTACAGGTTGAGTTTGAGCGAAAAGACCGTTATTGGAAAACAATTTATTATAGCTATGAACTGTTTAAAGAGCATTATAATGCCTGTGTTAATAAGCTGTTAGCTAAAGAGAGTATTTCTGTAATTAAACCCGATTTACCTCCGGCTGAAAATCTCAATATCCTTCCCAACTCTCAGGTTGTTGAGATTGAAAACAAGCCACAGGAATCGAAAGAATTTGATGTATTACCTGAAACGCAAGAAGCTCAGTTATCTTCTGATTTACCAATGCCTAAGCAAATTAGCAGTTTAGAGCAGTGGAAAGATTTTGTTTGTAAGAGTATTAATATTTTTTACGGTTGTGATGTTGTACAGTCTTTTAAAGTTTTAGGTTCTGATAAATATACCTCTTGGAAGATTTGCACTGCTCGTGATATAGACTCTGATTTAATCAAGCCACATTTAGAATATCTCATGCAAAAAATTCAAACTTTTCTAGTACCTAGAGGGTATATTCCACCAGAAAGGATTTTTGTTAATCATGTATCAGTAGAAAGAAAGACTCACTCTGGGTGGAGAACAGATAGTCTTCGTGCAAGACCAATAAGATCTGCACAGACGGAATGGATTTTGAATTCATTGCATACGGACAATCAAAACAAAATAGCTTCAGCCGGAATTACAGAGGTTAGCTTAAATAGCTCAAATGAAGACATTAACTCATCTGCCGGAAAATTAGAAGTTTCTGAAAACATTGAAATAGACCAACAAAATCTTTTGTACCCGAGTACAGAGGTTAGCTTAAATAGCTCAAATGAAGACATTAACTCATCCGCAGTAAAATTAGAACTTTCTGAAAATATTGAAATATACCAACAAAATTTTTTGCTTCGTTATGCCACTGGAGAACGAGATTTTCATGAACTAAAACTGACTGGAGTGAATAATGGACTAAAACTGGCTGGAGTGAATATAAGTGAGATAAATTTAAGCCGAGCTAATTTGTGTTTTACAAATATGTTCAGGACAAATCTGAGTGAGGCCAATTTAACGGGAGTGAATCTGGTGCAAGCTAATTTAAGTGAAGCAAACCTTACCGGAACTAACTTGATTAAAGCTGCTCTTCAGTATGCTAGCCTGAGCGCAGCTAATCTTCAAAATGCAAACCTGAGTGGAGCTAATCTTCAGAATGCAAACCTGAATCGAGCTAATCTTCAGAATGCAAACCTGAGTGGAGCTAATCTTCAAGGTTCTAACTTGAGTGCAGCTAATCTTCAAAATGCTAACCTGAGTGAAACAAACTTACAAAAAGCAAATTTGTTTAATGCAATTATGCCGAATGGCGAGATATGTAATCAGCCTAACTATTCGGAGAAACCGCCTATTATGATACTAGAAAATGCAGCTCAAGACTCAAGCACTATCTTATCTGAGTTCATTAGTACACTTGACAAATCTAATCGGACTTTGATAAAAACTTGTATTAGTCGCGGAAAAATTGAGATATTGAAGTCACTTGATGGTAATTATGATTTACTAATTATGTGTCCTAACCAGAAAATGCAGGCTTCTGTAAAATTTTATTCGTTAACAAGCAATTTTCAACAGTTTGTTGGCAATTTTGGTAAAATTATGATTTGTACAACTAGAGATAGAATTCAGTTAATTGCTGATGAGGAAATTAATTTCTATGAAGATTTTCACGAAAATTTCTTGACTATAGACTTCAGACATTATGCTTTGATGAATCACAAAAGCCATAACTGGTACATTGTTATACCTAGATAATGTTATGTTTATCTACCCATTTTTGAAAAAAATATTAAACTAATGTCGCATTCAGCCGAGATTCGTGTAAAAAAGTGCAAGCTAAGCCCGGAAAGTACGATCCTGCATAAATTTTAGATTTGAGCAAAGAAATCATCTGGCTGATAATATTTAACTCTCCTAAAGCCATACATAGCCAGACTTGGATCATCTATATTGCCCTAAATTACACATATCTGGGATCGACCTCTAAAGGGTAGTTTTAATCTGTTATAAAAAGATGAGAGTTAGAACAATTTAATAGCCTCTTCTCTAGTGATTCCCATTGGATAATGATATGTAGTTTCCTTCACTAAATCATTAGGTGTATGGACATTGACTCGATAAACCAGTTTTGTAGTTTCATCGATGTATAAAAGTACAAATTTATTGCCACTAAGAGTAATCTTTTCCGTCACCATACTGCTTTCCCTCAAGACAAAATGGCTCAAACATCAATATTTAGATACATTAGCACTTAAGAGGAATGATTTGAATAATTGTCTGAGCTAAATTTACCAACAAAGGAGCGGTCGAGCCTACAGAAATCACATATATCTAGTTTCAGAAACAATCAGGCTGATTGTTTAGCACCTGACCGGGTGACAACCACCGTGAAACCCTTGTCAATCAACCATGATGGGGTGACAAGCAACTTGAAAGCCTGGCGCTACCTAGGGGTTTAAGCCGATCGCGCTCAAAAAGAATTAGGCTGGCGATCGCTACCTTTTCGGGTTTCGACAATGGAGAATTGCGATCGCAATAATTTCCATTTAGTTAAATTTTTCATATCCCCATAATGCTAAACTTTCAGCGTCATCCGAACGCAGAATTTTCCCATCCACAATCTATTTCACATCAAAATTTTCACTCAGCCGCCATGCCATACAAAAAATTACTCCCAAGATTTTGGGAAGACTTACAAAAATTGACTGTTAATTCTCTAGCACCCGGATTGTTGGCAGAGTCACTGAGTCTGAGTTTAGCAGTCGCCGCCGCAGTTGCAGCAGTGCCGGCAACACTGGAACCAGCAAATGCTTCTACCGTGACAAGTTGGCAATTCGATCCGGCGACAAATCAGCTAGAAATTACTCTCCCAGAGGGAACAACTCCCACATATTCTCTACTCAACCCGTCTCAGATTGCTGTGAATTTGCCCAATACTGAGATCGGAGTAGATGCAACTCAGCTATACCCGCAAGGCATTGTACGTTCTGTGGCGGTGAGTCAACTTCAACCCGGGACGGCGAGAATTCTGGTGAATTTGTCTCCTGAAGCAGCTTTCAGCGCAGGGCAAGTTCAATTCCAAAGAATTGGGGTAGAAAATCGCTGGGTGTTGCGTCCTTCGATCGAACCGACTCGGAGCATGAAAACTCCCGAAACTCAACGCCCGCGTGCAATACAAGTACCGCAAAACCAGCCGCCGACCGCTCCCAACTCAACTGCTGCCACAAAGATCGATCGACCTGAGCCCCCTACCTCCCTGAATCCGGCTACAAATTCTTCGCCGCCACCAACTCCAAACGACCAAATCCGGCCGATAACAGTGCCTTTAGTCAATGTTCGCCTTGAGGAACGCCATCGGGTACAAGCGGCTGCTGTACCCCGCCTAATTCCTCAAATAACGGCTGCTGCTGCACCCCAACAGCGGACGCTTACCTTTGGTGAACCACTGCCTCGGGGACGATCGAATGCTGCTTTGCAGGCGGAGGCTGGGGCGAATGTCTTGTTGCCGGCGGGCACGGAGCTTAGTTTGCTATACCCTGGTACTGAGGCTTTGCGCCTTTCCCGTGCGAAACCCAGACGAGAGGAAGTGCTGCTGCTGCAAGGGGGAATTTTCGACAGTCGCGGTAATACGATCGTACCTGCTAATACGCCAGTCCTCGGCCGATTTGAAACGACCAACCTCGGCAGTCGATTTGTTGTCGAAGCTATTAGTCTCAACGGCCGCAATATCCCTCTCTTCGCTCGATCCCAACCCGTGCCAGGCCGCCGGCAACAGGCTTCGGATCGCAGTGTGCTCCGCAATACCAGTATTGGTGGCTTAGCTTTGTTCTTGCTGAGCGGCTTTTCCGGCATCGGTTTGTTGGCTGGAGCAACTGCAGGTGCTGCTACAACTTACGTCGCTGCTCCTCAACCTGCTACGATTCAACCCGGCCAAATTTTGCAAGTTCAGTTAACCGAAGATTTGCCCCAGTTCGGTTTTTAAAGCAAGAATCCGAGGTTCGAGGGAAGACTTCTTTCTTCGCTCCAACCTCGGGCTTCAAAATCTACTGATATCATGTCCGATCGATTGACCATAATATCCCGGCCGGGCGGGTTTTTGAGATTGTCAATTATTCGCAGGTATTGTTGGTGAACCCGCCTCTACCTGAGGTCGGGTAATCGACCGGACATGATATGAGAGCTGTTTTCCGTTGTATGAAATAAAGTAGGGACTTAGGCTTAGCCTAAGTCCCTACCCGAGCATCTTTACTTCACTCAACTGACAATCGCTATATCGGCGATTTAGAAATTTTGACCTTCAGCGGCTGGAGCTATCGAACCCGGTTGGTTGAGGAACAGGTTTTTAGCGCCGTCGTTTTGGTAGATACAGTTAATTTCCGGTTGAGCTTCCAGGGGGCCGGTGAAGCCAAAGGTGTTCATGCGATTTTTGCACTCCCGCACTTGGTCTTGGCTGATAAGTTTTCTTTGTTCAAGAATTGCCCAGTTATTGGTCCGCAAGACGCATCCGGGGCGCATACTCGGCTGCGAGATGTAGACGTTGAACGGGTTGAGGGTGACGTAGAGGCGCATATCTGTCACCATCGCGCTTGCTCCAAACTGCACGCAAAGTTCTGGGTTCGGGGCGCTGCGATCGATAAATTCGCGGGATGCTACGTTTTCAGGGCTAATTGTAGCGGTGGAGCTAAAGGCAATGCCAATGCCAATTCCCAGAATAAAGACGGCTGTTAAAATCCCTAGGGTGGCGGAATTGAGGAAAGAGGGTTTGCCGGACTGAGGTTGACGGCGCGACTGTCCGCCAAAGAGGCCGGAGTCTTCATCTCCCCGGGATGGGTCGCCGCTGAATCTTTCGTCGTTGTAGGATTTAGGTTTGCGTTTCATGTAAGGTTCCCTCAGTTCTTTCGACTCAACAGGTAGTAGTTTGTTATTTTTAACCGATCTCGCCTTTCTAATATTATGGCGCTAGGAAGGTGGTTGCCCAGGGCCCAGGACACCCCCTCTGGGTTTGGTGTGGGGTTCACAGCTCGCGATCGACCGGGGTACTGCCTTGTCTGAAGTTTCAGATTTCAATAAAATAACTGAAAGAGAGATAGTCTTGCACAGCGGAGCAATCCGGCTCAAGATTGTTGACAAATTTTAACATTTTACAAGTCAGGAGGTATAGATTAGTGTCTGTCGAAATTCTTCAAAAGTCTTCCACAGTCCGCAAGCTTGCACCGCGCTACCGCGTTCTGCTGCACAATGATGATTTCAATCCTATGGAGTACGTGGTGCAGACTTTGATGGCGACGGTACCGAGTCTGACTCAGCCACAGGCTGTGAATGTGATGATGGAAGCCCACACTAACGGATTGGGACTTGTGATTGTTTGCGCTCTCGAACACGCTGAGTTTTACGCTGAAACGCTCAATAATCACGGATTGAGTAGCAGCATCGAACCTGACGATTAGAATCTGACGGCGCTGCAACGGATTCGCCCAGCGCGTTTGTGGCTCATACCGTCCACCCTCATACCAAAAAGCCAAGGGTTAGGCCCTTGGCTTTTTGGTATATTTAATCCGGTAGATATGGAAACTTGAAGAGCATAGGTTTTTCGGAACGGGCCCGAAGTGGTTCGGAACTAGGTAAGTTCGATCGCCAATTTCAACTCTCCAATCTCAAATCTTTATCAGAGGAAATTAAAGAGGAAATTAATAACGTCCTCCTCCGCCGCCTCCTCCTGTGCGATTAAATTTTGTAGAGCCGCCGCCCCGGTTGCCACCGCGGCCGCCTTCATCTTCTTTTGGCTTAGCTTTGTTAACTTTGAGGTCGCGACCCATCCACTCTGCTCCGTCGAGAGCACTAATGGCTGCATCTTCTTCAGCATCTGTTGACATCTCTACAAAACCGAAGCCGCGGGGGCGACTGGTTTCTCTGTCGGTAGGTAGATGTACTCGCTTAACGGTTCCGTATTCGGCGAAGACGGTGGTGATGTCTTCTTGGGTAACTTGGTAGGATAAGTTACCGACGTATATCGACATGAGGAATAACTCCAAAATTTAGACAGTGCGAAGATTTCAGTTTCGGAGAGTTCCCTGCCGATACAGAAGGGCAAGTTTTTAGACAATTCTGTAGCAATGAACAAAGCCTGCAACTGAATCTGATTCACACTTGGTACTTTAACATAGAATAGCGTCTTATGAGTAGGTTTCAGCAGTTAATTAAGTCGTTCTAATTAAACGTAAAACTTTTAGGGTTTTGGGCAACCTGGTTTCTCGGTGTGATGTTTTGCCTGTTGTCGAAGCTGACAAAGTTGTGGTCCGCCCTGTCACAGCAGGAAAGATACATCCACCTTGCCAAAGTTGGTAGTCAAAGCTAGGTTCACGTTTTCCAGGGCTTTGACTAACCACACCACCCCTTCTCGGGTAGAAAATTCGTAGTGACCGAACAAAATTGCCAACCGCTTTTCTAGGTAGGGCTTGACTTTGCCGCAAATTAGCACGATCTTTAGCAGCAAACCTGTCGTTTGGGTGGGGCCGAGGTTGGAGATCAGGTCGATGAAGACAAAGTGGTTGGGCCGCGCAGGACTCTCTACTACTAAAAAGTTTAATAACTGGCTGCAAGTTCTGATCATTAAAAATTCGTTGAACTTCTGAGCATCGTTGTGGGGAAAGGTCTTTTGTAGTTGCTTATACAATTTTTCGTTAAATTGGCGTTTGCCGTAGCGCAAGTCGGTGACGGAAGAAATCAGATATTCGTACAAGTCGTCTTTAAAGGAGCGGTAGGACACTGTTGTGCTGGCGTTCGCCGTGAAGCGATCCGCTAGCTGTCGGTAGGTATCGGCTCCTTCTACTTTTCCGACAAATTGTTTGAGGGCAAAGAACAGTTCCGGATCTGTCAACAGCGTCGGGTTTTGTATATTTTGTATACCCCTGTTAAAAGTAATTGAGGTTTCCCGGCGAGCTGTTTGGGCTTTTCTCACTTGGTGAGCCACGTATTGCGAGAGGTTGACTTCAAATTGCTGCTGCTTTTGAGCTTGGATTTTTTTAATGATTTTCTGCTGATCGTAGGTGCTGTCGTCGCTGAGGAGGCAGTGTTTGTAGAGGTAAGGGTAGCGGGGAATTAAGGTTCCCAGGGCAAGGGTAGCTGGGGTTTTGCTGTTGTTGCTATCTTCATTGCTGTGATTTATGACTTTGGCTAAGCGTTGAAGGGTGAGGTACTGTTCGCTTTCAGTAAATTGATTTACTAATTTGGGGAGGGCGGCTCGCCCCCGCGATCGACTGTATCCCACTAGTATTTTGGGCGGTTCTTCAAACAGAGCGATCAATTCAGGGATGGCTTCTTGCTTGTTGGGGTAAGTTTGCCAGCGGTTGATCAGGATGTGGCAGCAGCGGTTGAGGATGTATTTGAATTCTTGTTCGGCCTGTTCTGAGGCTGCTATTTTTTCGAGTGCGTCGGCGACGGAGCGATCGGGATATCCGCTACCCTCGATAAACAAAGTGCGAAAGCGGCTGATGAGTTCGGCCGGCTGCTCTACTTGTACCAACTCCAGCCAGTGGTTGTAAAGTAGCTGTTCTTGTTCCTGGCTTTGTCTGTTGTAGTCGTTCACTGTGGATTAACCCTCCGAGGCTGGGGCAGGAGCTTTCAGCGCTCTTAGCTTAATAAATTGGCAGAGGAAGTGCAACAATTGAGTCAACCGAGCTTTTCGCCGGATGAGGCTTAGGGGTAGAAGCTATCAGCACCTTAAGCCGCTCAATTTTTTTGCTTAGTTAAACTACTTACCCATACCAGCATGACATAAATTGTTGGTAATTAGCAAGGCCTTAAATAACTAGAGACTTTGTAAAGTATTGGTAAAGATTAGGGGTGGGTCGGGATAATTTCTTGGTTGGCTGACGATTTAGTATTAGGATTGTCAAGGTCAATCCTGGTCAGTAGCCCCCTGTCAGTTAAATTTGAGGTCGGGGCAGGTAGGATTATGGGTGAAAATAATTATTTGAAATGTGAGTGCTGGTTATGGTTTGTTGCGTAAGTATCGCTCAACTTGCTGAAATTTTAACTGTACCTTTGCCTGCTGTGCCGGAGGGCGTTTTGACAGCTTTAGGGACAGGTATTGCTACAGATACGCGGACTCTTGAGGGAGGCGAAGTATTTTTGGCGCTGCGGGGAGACAATTTTGACGGGCATCAATTTGTGGCCAAAGCCAGGGATTTGGGGGCGATTGCGGCGATAGTCGATCGAGATTGGCAAGAGGAATTGCCTAATTTTCCACTGTTGCGCGTTGACGATACTTTAAAAGCTTACCAGTCGATCGCAGCTTGGTGGCGCGACCAATTTAGTATACCTATAGTTGCTGTTACTGGTTCGGTCGGAAAAACTACTGTTAAAGAATTAATTGCGGCAGTTTTGTCAACGAGGGGAAATGTTCTTAAAACTCAATATAACTACAACAATGAAATTGGAGTACCAAAAACTCTGTTGGAGCTTTCACCTTCCCACAATTATGCTGTAATTGAAATGGGAATGCGCGCGAGTGGGGAAATTGCGCTGCTGTCGCAAATTGCACGTCCTACTGTGGCGGTAATTACTAATGTAGGAACGGCGCATATTGGGCGATTGGGTTCGGAAGAGGCGATCGCCCAAGCTAAGTGCGAACTGTTAGCCGAAATGCCTGCTGATAGCATTGCTATTCTCAATCAAGATTGTGACAGATTAATCGCAACTGCGGCGAAAATTTGGCAGGGAAAAACTTTAACTTACGGGTTGGAAGGCGGAGATTTGTGCGGGGAATTACTAAATAATGATACAATACTTATAGATGGTAGGGAGTTGCCTCTGCCATTACCCGGGCGTCACAATGCTGTGAATTATTTGGCGGCTTTGGCGGTAGGAAAAGTTTTAGGTATTGATTGGAAAGTTTTAAAGCAAGGTTTGTCTGTGCAGTTACCGGAGGGACGGGCGCGCCGCTACGATTTGCCGCAGGATATTGTGGTTCTGGATGAGACTTACAATGCTGGTTTGGAGTCGATGTTGGCGGGGCTGAGACTGTTAGCAGATACTCCAGGAAAGCGCCGGATTGCGGTGTTGGGAACGATGAAGGAATTGGGCGACAGATCGATCGAATTTCACCGACAAGTGGGCAGGGCGGCGCGAGATTTGCGTGTGGATGCTTTGTTTGTTTTTGCTGATTTTGAGGAAGCGGTGGCGATGGCTGCGGGTGCGGCGGGTTTGCCTTTTGTACAGGTAGAAGATATTGCCAGGGAGAATTCCCGGGAAGATTTAGCAAGGCTTTTAATCGAGTTTGTCACACCGGGCGATCGTATTTTATTTAAGGCATCTCATTCGGTAGAGTTAAATCGAGTTGTCCAGAAGTTTCGCGCTGATTGGGCGGGCGAATAATATCATGTCCGTGTCAAGAAGTATAATTAAGTTGGTAGGGATGACAAAAGTCGTCATAAAACTCGCTCGTACTGAAGTCCTCGCTACAAACCTATGTTTCATATCATGTCGGGTCGATTACCCTGATTCCTGTAGGGGCGCGTTCACCAATAATATTTGCCAAAAACGGACAATCTCAAAAACCCGCCCCGGCAATTGTATTATGGGCGATCGCTCGGACATGATATCACAGGACGATATGATATCATCTCCAAAGTGCGCCCTCCTTCACTCCCCTGACTGAATTTGACTCCTCACCCACTCCCGGAACAAGCGAATTAAAGCATTTTCTTTTGTAGTCCTCCTCAATTCCAAAAAGCGCAGCATCTCAACTTGCGACAAAAAAGGAAAAGTCGGAGACACATCTCTTTCTGTATATTCCTGTGCTTCCAACTGATAAATTATTAAACGATTTCCGTCGTAGCCCCAAACTTCCGGTACGCCTAAACTTGCATATAAAGAAAGTCGATCGATCGAACTGCTAGTCACGTCAATTTCCACAACTAAATCTGGCGGCGGATCTTGATTGAGATCGATTTGTTCTTTGTCCCAAACCACATCCTCATTTTGGATATAGTAGCACTGATCCGGTTCCAAACCGCGAGCCAAATCTTCGCGCCTGCAAGTTAGTGAACCCAAACTGCAAATTTCGATGTTTAATTCTTCACTCACACTTTCCACAAAACGGCCTAAAATTTTTTTACTACCGACCTGGGGTGCTGATGGAGTTATAATTTCTAAATTTCCGCGATCGTAAGTCAGGCGAATTCCTCCCTGTTGGGTTAACTCATTCAGCAGGGATTCGTAAGTTTTCCAGCTAATGTTTGTCAGCAGAATTACGCTACTTTGACTCGGGATCAGGGTGGCTGTCATGGCTACCTGCCTGGGTGGTAGATTATTGATTGTATATTAGCAAACATTATATGGATTGATGCGCGATCGCCCTTTTAGAGCGACTTTTGAAGAGAGAAATTATTTCGGAGAGTAAAAACTATTTTTTAGGAGTGCCAGCAGGACGTTCGGTTGGTTGTATAGCAACCGCCTTGGCGATTATGGCATAAACTGGAAGTAGTACCTCATCAGGTAGCGTGCGATCGCAAAACCCATATCAACACCCTATAGTTATGACCTCGGTCTTGAGGGTTGCTATAACTTTAACCATTGTCAGCGATCGCGCCAGTCATGCTTGTGAGTATGGCTTAATGCCTGAAATTGCAGTTTTTGTGTCCCATGAGATTGATCGTGCGATCGCCGAAAAGCATGGTAGGCAAACGGACGAAAATAATTGGGCGTTAGCCTGTACCATTTGCAATAAGTACAAGGGGAGCAATTTGGCTTCGATCGAGCCTAGTAATGGAGAAATTGTGAGGTTGCACGATATTTCACAGGTCGAACTTCCTTCCCGTAGATGTTCCAGTGCTTGTTGAGCCAGCCCATTGAGCCGATCGGCTGCAACATCTTCTTCAAATTGCCGATCCCATATTTCTGCATCGAACTCTGCAAACCAAACCCGGAAAGCGGCTAGTTCCTGTTCCGATAATTGACTGACAGCACGTTCAATCTCTAGCAAATTACTCATACACTTAAAGTAAACTCAGCAATCTAGGCAGATGCCTAATTATACCGTTCACGATCTGAGGCTGGCTAGGACTTGATCGATAGCGAGGTTGACCAGAAATCGCTCTCCAAAGTAATTGCCTTCACCCAAACAAAGATAAGGTGCGTTACACTTTGTTAACGCACCCTACAAGATCCGCGATCGCACTATAAGATCAGCAATCGCACTCCAAAATCAGCGATTTCACTTCCCATTAGTCGCCAATAAATCCATAGGAATGCTCAATTCATCCACATAGATTAACCCTTCTTTTGAATTTCTTGCTGGCTCTGCCGACATATTAAAAATAGTTAGGCGTGCGAAGTAAATATCTATTGTATTTTCAGGGGAAGAAGTTGCCATGGCCGCAACCAGAAAATCAGATCCATACTGTTGTCGCATATTATTTACCACATAAGTGTGTAATTCGGATTCTTCAGCACCAAAACTCCATTTCACAATATCACTGAGAGGTTTGAAAGGAAGAGACTCTTGTGATCAGGTCAATTCAAGTAGGTGTAAAGCTAGGTTACATGAACTTAATCTACCAGAGGAATATCTTTGAACCTCGGCCAGCTTTGAAATAGATCCTATTCTTGCTAAACGTGCGATGGTTTCCGACCATATCTTTGATTCTGCTTTTGATCCTCCCGCAACATCATCACGGGCTGTTATAATTAAACTCGCTATTTCATTAACTTGACTACTATCCATTGAATTGGCGAAAATCAATGCCAATGATCCCAGAGCGGCTACACGGATACCATCAGGCAAATGACCAGTCTTGATATAACTCATTTTATGCCTTTCCTTTAAAGTAACAATGGTGAGCAAGTGAACGAAACTTTTATGAAAACATATTTACCATACTAAACAATGTTTTTAAAACATTGACTTACTCAGTACAATACA
This sequence comes from Microcoleus sp. AR_TQ3_B6, assembly GCF_036702785.1. NCBI lineage: Bacteria > Bacillati > Cyanobacteriota > Cyanophyceae > Oscillatoriales > Microcoleaceae > Microcoleus > Microcoleus sp. AR_TQ3_B6. The sequence goes on from NZ_JAUBVJ010000083.1 coordinate 28,147, forward strand.
CTTCCAATTTTCGCTCACTCTCACTAAATCTGGTTTTAGAATATACTCCTGCAACTTAATGGGTAGAGTTAACCAAAATCAAGCTTCTGATTCTTGACATGCTTTGAGATTTGCTCCTTTATAGCTGGCATAATTACGGGTTTTACATCATTTGTGTAAACATCCATATTAAGATCTAGCGTTATAGCGCAGCTAGTAATATTTACCTTTTCATTATGCAACGAAACAAATAATGAGCGCCAGTCTGTAAAACTGACATCTATATTGAGGTAAACAGCAGTAGTTTGAGGTTGTCCCTGATCCATAGAAATTGGCCCCCAAGCAATAGAGCTATTGTTTGTATGGTAAGAAGCCGCCTTCCACCAAAAATCGAGAAAGTCTGTAACTCCTGTATTGTCTGGATCTGTGGCGATTAATTGAGCAATTGATTGAAACGTTGATAGCTCCGCAGCGCCCAAATAAGCACCAAGAATCTTTGTTACGATGTCTTTAATGTTGATGTCTCCTGAGTACGTATTTTGTTGTATAGTCCCTTCTGTCGCAACTTTTGCGGTAAATCCCAGGTCCAACATCTCTGTAACAACTAAATCGTACCAATCCTTACTCTTGAGGTAATCTGATTTAGTTATATCCACTCCTTTGTCTTTCAATTTACTACGTGCTGCGGCCTGCGCGTAAAGGCTTACATTTGCAACTGGTTGGGTGTACATTAATGGAACATCAGGTGCAGCATAATTCATCTGGCTGTCTATAGCAGTTGCGTTAGTATATGTATTTGGTGATGCAATTGCCGCCGCAGATTGAAATTGAAGCGTGCGGCGTGGATGAAAATAAGTAGAAAGTTTATTTGTACACTGCACAACTTTTGCGGTGTAATCTTCTGTTGATGTTCCATCAATCTCCTCGCCACCTAAAAATAGCAGTGATTGAGTCAGCACCTTTGTAGAATCTTTGTTGTTGATGGTTTTCTCGTATGCTTTCTTGAAATGTCCGAGAATTGTATCACACCCACATTCCGCGTTGAAATCAAATTGATACTGGAGAGTATTGGTGGTATTTGTTTGGGGGCGAGATAATGTTGCACGAATGTCTATCTTGCTATAACACTTTGCAAATTGTTTGCCGAAAGTAGAGAAAGACTTCTCTGTTTTGAAGGTAAGTTCAATTTTTCCACTAGATCCACCAGATCCGTTAGGCATTGATTTTTCTCCATAATGTTTTGATGTGTTGTACTTCAATAATGCGGGTCTTCTTCAGTCAACACCAGCTAAGTTTGCAACTTTAAGAAGAAAGATAAGGATTTAGCACCAGCAAATCCCTAAAGCAAGTCCCCATCTCAGTTTCAGATGCGGCAAGAGATTTTCATTCAGGGGTATCGATCTTAAGCAGGAAACTTTACACACTTCGTAACAAATTCCTCTGAACTTTTATTAATAAGGATTCCAGGTCGATCGCCCTCCTCAAAAGCAATGCAATTTTGATTAAGTTATGTGTAAAAGCACGGATCTTCACTGAATAGTCTCGTTAACCTATCTACCTACTATGGCTAACAGGCTTGCGTATATTTCCTTATGCTCCAACCTCAACGGCGATTCAGAAAGACCGCAATCTTTACCCCGCAAGGATTTCAGCAAATTCAAACAGCAATATCTCAGACAGACAATTGGAACCCTTACACAAAATCCTGTCCCTTAGAAGCTTTAAGCGAACAGACTGGGCTATCGACCCATACCCTCAGCAAAGTCCACGCTAGGAAAGCGGGTGTTGATTTACGAACCCTCGTGCGTTACTTCAGCGCTTATGACCTCACCTTAGAACCTAGCGATTATCAGTCCTCTATCCGGCATGGGGAAACGACTGAGCGACTTCTAGCTGCACCGTCCCATGGAGCACAGGTTACGAAATCGCCTCCCCCGAACAATGGCACGAGTTGGGGTCTGGCACCGGATGTTTCAGTGTTCCAGGGTCGCACCGCAGAATTAGCCACTTTGCAGCAATGGGTTCTAGAAGATCGCTGTCATTTGATCGCTCTCTTAGGTATGGGTGGTATCGGTAAAACCTGGCTGGTGACTAAGCTGGCTGAAGAGGTACAGCATCAATTTAAATCCATCGTTTGGCGCAGTTTCCGACCGATCGCGCGATCGCACTCCCCCATACCCTTGAGCGATTTCCTAGACGACCTGATTCGCCACCTCGCCCCCCAGTCCAACCCCACAATTCCAGAACCCATCGGCGCTAAAATGCAGCAATTGATGGATATCTTGAGACAAATACCCTGTTTTTTGGTTCTGGATAACGTTGAATCCATTCTGCCAGCGCATACGCCACAAACCCCTTCGAGGAACGGTTCTACAGAACAACACCCTCCTGACGATGAGACGTATCCCGAGCTTTTACAACAACTGGCACAAGGGCGACATCAAAGCTGTGTGGTGTTAACCAGCCGAGTAGAACCAAAACTGCTGCTGTCGATGTCAGGGGAGAATTTAGGAATCCGTTCCTTACCCATCCGAAGATTGCAGCTTACAGAAATCCAAGGAATGTTTAGCGCTAGAGCCTCATTCCAGGGAACGCCTGCCGAATGGAATCGCTTAGTTGACTACTACGGTGGCAATCCCCTGATTCTCAGCATCGTTGCCGCAACCATTCAGCGTTTATTTGCTGGGAACATCACAGAATTCTTAAGACAAAACACGATGGTTTTTGATGAGATTCGTGAGGTGTTAGATCGACAGTTTGAGCGTTTGTCAGCTATAGAAAAAGACGTGATGAGACTTCTGGCGCTCCAGGATACCTCCGTCTCATTTCCAGACCTGCGATCGAAAATTTTACCTTCAATCTCAACAATAGTTTTGTTAGAAGCTCTGAAATCTCTGAAAGTGCTATCCCTCATCGAAAGGACGGCTGCTGATTCTGGCTTGCAACCGCTACTGAGGGATTATGCGAAAGAAAGTTTTGTGTGGTAGGTGCGGATCTTCTCCGACGGGGGACGCTAAACAGGAGACTCTGCCTCCTGTTTGCCTGTGCGATCGAGGCTCTTCCTCTTAAAATGGGTTCCCAGGCACAGCCTAGGAACCCATTGAATTAACTACTTGGCGGCTTGACGCTCTTTCGCTTCCTTGATCACTTCTTCAGCGATGTTGCTCGGACAAGGAGCATAGTGCGAGAAGGACATGGAAAACTGGCCGCGCCCAGATGTCATGGTACGCAAATCGCTAATGTAACCAAACATTTCGCTCAACGGCACATCTGCCTTGATCCGTGCTCCTGTCTGGCTTGTCTCCTGAGATTTCATCATCCCCCGGCGGCGGTTGAGGTCGCCGATCACGTCGCCCATGTAATCATCTGGAGTGAATACATCGACATTCATAATCGGTTCGAGCAACTGAGGCCCGGCTTTCGGCAGAGACTGTCGATAGGCCGCTTTGGCAGCAATTTCAAAGGCCATTGCTGAGGAGTCAACGGGGTGGAAACCGCCTTCTAGAAGCGTGAATTTCAAGTCCAAGCAAGGGAATCCGGCCAAGACGCCTTTGTCGATACAGCTTTCAAAGCCTTTTTCGACCGCTGGCCAATATTCTCTCGGCACGCTACCACCGGTCACTTTTGACTCAAACTGGAAGCCGCTTCCAGGCTCACCAGGCTCGATCACATAGCCGATTTTGGCAAATTGACCGGAACCACCTGATTGCTTTTTGTGGGTGTATTCGTCTTCGAGGCGCCTGGTAATCGACTCGCGGTAGGCTACCTGTGGTTCGCCGACTTCGACTTCGATGCCGTGGGTGCGCTTGAGAATGTCTACTTTGATGTCGAGGTGTAACTCGCCCATCCCCTTGAGAATCGTTTCGCCGCTTTCTTGATCCGTCACCATGTGGAAGGATGGGTCTTCTTGCACCATCTTGGTGAGGGCTGCTCCCATTTTTTCTTCGCCGCCTTTTTGTTTCGGTTTGACCGAAATCGAAATAACGGGATCGGGGAATACCATCGGCTCTAGGGTGGCGGGATTTTTGGGGTCGCAGATGGTGTGTCCGGTGCGGACGTTTTTCATGCCGACGATCGCCACAATGTCCCCGGCTTGGGCCGATTCAATTTCTTCGCGAGAGTTGGCGTGCATTTCTACCAAACGGCTGATCCGCTCGGTTTTGCCTGTGGCGGTGTTGAGTACGGTGTCGCCCTTGGACAATTTACCGGAGTAGAGGCGCGTGAAGGTTAAAGCACCGTAGCGATCGTCCATGATCTTAAACGCCAGTGCCCGCAATGGCTTATTGGGATCGACGATCGCAAACTCGCCGGTTTCATGCCCATCGAGATCGACTTCTGGCTGCGGTGTGACTTCCATCGGGTTCGGCAGGTAGTCAACTACGGCATCGAGAACCAACTGCACGCCTTTGTTTTTAAAGGATGAGCCGCAGTAGGTGGGGAAAAATGCCCGATCGCGAGTACCTTTGCGAATGCAGCGCTTGAGGTCGTCGATGCTCGGCTCGTTGCCTTCGAGATACTCTTCCATCACTGCGTCGTCTTGCTCGACGGCCAGTTCGATCAACTTTTCGCGCCAAGCTTCGACATCATCGACCATATCGGCGGGGACATCTTTAATTTTATAGTTCATCGGATCGCCGGAGTCATCCCAGATCCAGGCTTTGCGGGTCAGCAAATCGACTACGCCGCAAAACTTTTCTTCTATGCCGATCGGCAATACCATCACCAGCGGTTTAGCTCCGAGGATTTGATCGACTTGCTTGACAACGCGGTAAAAATCTGCACCCGTGCGATCGAGCTTGTTGATGTAGATGACGCGAGCGACTTTGGAATCGTTAGCGTAGCGCCAGTTGGTTTCAGATTGCGGTTCAACTCCACCCGAACCGCAGAATACACCAATGCCACCATCGAGAACCTTCAGCGAACGGTAAACCTCGATCGTAAAATCGACGTGTCCGGGAGTATCGATGATGTTGAGCTGATGCTCGTTCCAGAAGCAGGTAGTAGCAGCGGACTGAATCGTAATACCGCGCTCTTGCTCCTGTTCCATGAAGTCAGTAGTCGCCGCGCCTTCGTGTACTTCACCGATTTTGTGGATTTTACCCGTCAGTTTCAGGATTCTTTCTGTTGTGGTGGTCTTGCCAGCATCTACGTGGGCGAAGATGCCGATATTTCGATAACGAGTGAGATCTTTCATAATTACTGTTTGAGATTAAATGCGACGAACCGTCGGCGACCACCTGCAAGCGTGACAAGCGAGGAATCAATGTTGCCTGGTAAGGCCAGTACAGGCTAGATTTTCTTTCCCCTGTTTCTGGCAGGACAATCTTAATTTTGACACTTTCTCGTCATTCCTGCGAAGGATTCTTGCTTTAATAAGTGCCGCCAGCCTGACAACTCATAAAAACACCCTAGATCGAGGGAAAAATCGTCTCCGAAAGTAGGTTGGGTTGAGGAACTCCTACCCAACAAATTCGTGTTTTTGACGTTTCGCTCAACCTGATATTTTGCACCAGTCTCAGCAAAAAAGTATAAACCGCGTTTCCTGACAAAAAACCTAGGATTTTAGGTGAGTTTGTGGGAAGAAAACCGATTTCTGACATTCCTGACCTTAAAGAAGTAGGTGCAAATAAACCGCCCTAGGGGGAGGAGGACGCGTGAGTGCAGCAATAAACTGCCGGCTTTGATAGATATTCGCTTAACCCGCCACTACAAAATATTATTAAAAACCCCGTTGCTGCGTCCAAAACTATCTAAGTCAAAATCGACCCACTCATCAGCCGCTGATATCTCCGCTCCAATTCATCCCGCACCACCGGCCACTGATTCAAACTTTCATCATTCTCAATTACCATTTGAGCCGCCGCCCTCGCCAACTCCAAAACCTCCTGATCCTCCACCAAACTGGCCAAAGCAAAATCCGGCAAACCCGACTGCCGAGTTCCCAAAACCTGACCGGGTCCGCGCAATCTCATGTCCATTTCTGCAATAAAAAAGCCATCTTGAGATTGTTCTAAAACCTTCATTCTCTGCATAGCTTCCGCCGATTTGGAACCGGGCATTAACAAACAATAAGAACGGTTGCTGCCCCGACCGACTCTACCCCGCAACTGGTGAAGTTGCGACAGTCCAAAACGCTCCGAATTTTCAATCAGCATTACCGTAGCATTCGGCACGTCTACTCCCACTTCCACCACAGTAGTAGATACTAAAATATCAGTTTCTTTGTCTCGAAACTTTATAATTGCCTCATCTTTATCAGCACTGCTCATCCTGCCGTGGAGCAAACCCACTTTAAACTCAGGAAATACGCTTTTTTGCAGTTTCTCTTGTTCCTCAATTGCCGATCGCACGTCCAACTTTTCCGACTCCTCCACCAGCGGCAGCACCACATAAACTTGACGCCCGCTCGCCACTTCCCGCCGAATCAAATCGTAAGCTTGGCTGCGTTCTTTGGCAGACAGTACAGTGGTTTGAATCGCCTGCCTACCGGGGGGGAGTTCATCAATTTGACTCACATCTAAATCCCCGTGCAGCGTCAGCGCCAGGGTTCGGGGAATGGGAGTTGCCGTCATCGTCAAGACGTGGGGAGCTTCGCCTTTTTGCTGCAATTTAGCGCGCTGCTGCACGCCGAATCTGTGCTGTTCGTCAATTACTGCCAAACCCAATTTATGGAAATTCACGGTATCTTGAATCAGGGCGTGAGTTCCCACTAAAACCGGCAATTCTCCGGTTTCTAACTGGCTGTGAATTTCCCGGCGCTTTGCTACTTTTGTGGAACCAGTTAACAGTTCGACAGACAAGTGCATCAAGTTAAACCAACCTACCAATTTGCGGTAGTGCTGTTCTGCTAAAACTTCTGTCGGCGCCATTAAAGCGGCTTGATAGCCGGATTGAATGGCTGCTAGCATTGCCACCACGGCGACTACTGTTTTGCCAGCACCGACATCGCCTTGCACTAATCTGTTCATCGGTTGCGACGAAGCTAAATCGTTGAGGATGTCGTTAATTACTCTTTCCTGAGCATTAGTCAAGGCAAAAGGCAAGATTTCATAAAAATGTTCGATCAATTTGCCAGTTGGAAGGATCACTGCACTAGCTTGAGCTTTCCTTTGGGTTTGGCGGCGCTTTAAAAGTCCTAATTGCAGGTAGAAAAATTCGTCAAAAACTAAGCGGCGGCGGGCGGCGGCCAAACAATCTCGATCGAGGGGAAAGTGAATATTAGTCACGGCATCGGCTAAACCCATTAAACCGTAACGCTGGCGCAAATCCTCTGGTAGGGATTCTGGCAACATTTTCGCCGCCGGCATTGCGGCCAAGATCGATCGCCTCACCGAACCAGCATCCACCCCCTCGGTCAGCGGATAAACTGGTATCAGGCGGCCGACTTTCATTGATTCTATAGCACCGTCGGAGTCGTCTAATACTTCTAACTCAGGATTTTCTAAAGTAATTCCATATTTACCCTGCTTCACCAACCCCGAAGCTGCCAGCACCGCACCAGTACAATACTCGCGCTTTTTGAATTCTTGCCAACCGCGATTACTGTAGCGAGGCCCTGCAAAAAAACGATTAATTTTTATTTCTCCGGTGCGGTCTTTTAAAATTACTTCTAATATGGTTAACTTCTTATTTTTCGGACTAGAA
>NZ_JAUBVJ010000084.1:0-35461 GCF_036702785.1 Microcoleus sp. AR_TQ3_B6
ACTGGCGTGGGCGTTGGCGTGGGAGTGACTGGCGTGGGCGTTGGCGTGGGAGTGACTGGCGTGGGCGTTGGCGTGGGAGTGACTGGCGTGGGCGTTGGCGTGGGAGTGACTGGCGTGGGCGTTGGCGTGGGCGTTGGCGTCGGAGTCGGTGGCGCTACATCATCATTAGTAATAGTTGTGGTAGCGGTAGCAGTGGTAATTGTCGGTGTGGAGCCCGGGGCTGTGGGATTTGAAAGGGTGACGGCAATGGTTTCGTCGGGTTCAACTATCGTGTCGCCTAATACATCGAGAGTAATGGTTTTGGATGTTTCACCGGCGCCAAAATTAATTGTGCCAGTAGCAGCAGTTGCGCCAGAAGTGCCGCCGATGTTGTTGTAATCGCTGACGTTTTTAGCTGTTCCGCCGATCGTATAATTGACGCTACTTGCCCCGCCTGTGTTGCCGCTGCGAGTCGCAGTGAAAGTCAGAGACTTTGTGCCGCTATTGCCTTCAGCAATGCTGGCAGTACCGGCGGCCATGGCATAAGAAACTTTACCGTTAGCAGCAATAGTTAAAGTTGTTTGTTTTGTTGTACCTGCAATGCCACCGGAGATTGTGCCCAAGTTGAGAATTGCGGTTTCGGCATCTTCAGCGAGATTGTCGGGTTTGATAGTAACTGCAACATTCTTGGTGAGTGCGGCACCTGTTGCACCTGCGGGGAATGTAATCGAGGTAGGGGAAATGGTGTAGTCTGAATTAGGGGTGGCACTGCTGCTCTTGTCTATGACAATTGGTACTGTTACACTAGCGTCAGGAGTGCCGCCCAGAGTGACGGGAATATTGACTACCGTGTTTGCAGTTCCTTCTGTTGCGCTGTAAGTTGCCGCACCGAAATTTACCGCCGGGAATGATGTATTTAGCAGAATTGAGGTGTTTTTACCGCCAAAGTTCGCCGTAGCTAAATCGGATAAGCCATCTTTGTTAAAATCACCTACAACAATACCTTGGGGCTGGTCTCCCACAACAAAATTAGTGGCAGTCCCAAAGCTGCCATTGCCACTTCCAAACAAGACGGAGACATCGTCCGATCCATTGTTTGCTGTGGCTAAATCGACTTTTCCATCGGCATTGAAGTCACCACTAGCAATAGCAAGGGGTTGTGTTCCAACGAAGAAGTTGGTAGCTGCACTAAAGTTTCCTGTGCCATCTCCTAACAGTATTGATACGTTGTTTGAGTTTTGATTGCTGGTTGCTAAGTCAGGATTATTGTCCCCGTTAAAGTCTCCTAAAGCAATGTAATTAGGGATATTTCCAACGGTAAAGTTAGTGGCGGCGCCGAAAGTGCCATTAGCATTCTGCAACAAGATGGATACGCTGTCAGAACCAAAGTTCGCTGTCGCTAAGTCTGACTTGCCATCTAGGTTAAAGTCGCCGACAAGCACAAAAAAAGGATTTAACCCCACGCTCAAAGTAGTAGCTGCGCCAAAAGTACCATTACCATTTCCCGGTAAGATGGAGACGTTGTTAGAGTATCGATGGGCTGTAACTAAATCTGAATTACCGTCCCCGTTGAAGTCTGCCACAGCTACGCTAGAGGGCCCTGACCCCACACCAAAGTAGGTGGCTGCACCAAAAGTGCCATTACCATTCCCTAACAGGAGAGAAACGTTGTCAGCCAAATTATTGGCCGTAACCAAGTCAGAATTACCGTCTTTGTTAAAGTCGCCTACAGCGACAGACCAGGTACTGAGCTCGGTGGGCGAGTCGGTGTTAAAATAACTGGCAGCGCCAAATAGGCCTGTGCCATCTCCCAATGCGATCGAGACGCTGTTAACTCCAGTGCTTGCCAAGGCTAGGTCAAGATTGCCGTCTTTGTTAAAGTCCTCCGTCACAACTTTACGGACACTGTAGGTTATGGGAAAATTAGTCGCAGCACCAAAAGTAGACAGAACATACTCGTAACCCGCTAACACTTCGGCTTCAAATACCAGCGGTGTTTCTATTGAACCAGTTCTCACTTCCAATTCCCAGTCGCCGCCCTTTGCTACACTTCCCGTGAGGTTTTGGGAAGCTGCAACGTTTGTATTTGTGAGTTGGGCAATTCGTTGGATGAAGGTGAAACCATCTATATCTCTGGCGTGTCGATCATCTATGGCGTATTCATTATTTATGGCGTATTCATCCGATCCGCCAGGGAATGAATTCCCTGTCTCATAGCGAAAGTCCTCTGAAGAGGACTGTTTATTGAGGTTGTTTTCATTCGGTTTCAACCGACTTGAGCTTTGAGCCTGGGAATTCATTCCCTGGCGGACTTTCGGACAAGCGCGAGGTGCTGATGCGACATTACAACCGTAAATCAGAATGTCTGCACCCAGAGTTAAAGCACTCCGCCACTGCAGCAATCGATGGGAATAAGTTTCCACATTATCTGCACTCAAGCAGCCATTACCCAGTTGCAAGCTGCCCGGAGCACCGTGAGAAATGATGTGAATGCTGTCTATATTGGTACGAAGAGCTAAAATATCAGTAATTTGGTCGATCGCATCCCGGTTCCCATCCAAAACGACTACTTCCGTACCCGGTTTTACTCCAGCAATCAAACTTTGATAATTTTCTACTTTAGTATCTATAAAGGCGATCGCACTTCCTGAAACTTGATTATTTAAATTTGGCATACTGCACCTACCAATAGCTAAAAAAAGACAATAATTTCCCTGTTTCGCGACTTTCGTCCGCAACTCTTCCTGACAGTTCTAGTAATAATAACGGTTTTTTGAGAAAATCTCTATAAAATTTTCTTTATAAACACCTTTTTAATTAAAGTTTTGATAAAGATGGGGAAATTTATTAAGTAATATTGCAAAGAAGCCAGCGCGAGGTGGATACCATAACACAAAAACACTTTAATCCCAAGTGTGATTATACTTAAATATTAAAATCGGAATTTTTGATACAGATGTGCCAGGGGCGGGTTTATTCAGGACTGCGTAACTGGCACATAGGTAGGGTGTCCCGGAGCCCAAAAACCTGTTGAAATTGAAATAATCAATCTAGTAGAGCACCCTACAAAGTGATTTAACTGTGACACTTAGCTTTAGTCCTAAATCCATCGCGTGTTCATCGGTTCCGCCTGGGGTTTCAACCCCCCTCTCACAGCTAAAGCAAGGGTGGGGGCGGGTTTAGGAGATTATTAGTGTTAGGCACTGATGGTTTGTAAAACCCGCCCCTACAAGTTATTCCTGAGAATCTTTAAGGGCGATTCCCTACGGGATAGCTTCGCTTCTCGTACTTACTTCAAACTCGCATCTATCCCCGCTAAAATCTCCTCAGCTTCCCTGCAAATAGCCCCGTGACAGCAACCGTTACTCGCCAACAATCCCCCCCACTGACTCACATCTCCCCGGTTATATTGCAAAGCAGAACCGTCAAAACGAGTAAATCGGCCGCCCGCTTCAGTCAAAATTAATTCCGGCGCCGCTAAATCCCAATCTTTCGGTGCAGACTTTCCCGAAAGAGCAATATAAACATCAGCCTTTTGTTCCACAATAGTCGCAATTTTACAGCCGATACTACCGACAGCAATTTGATTTTGACAAGGAAGTTTTTGTAACAATTGATTAAAGCGATCGCCCCGGTGACTGCGGCTGGTTACTATAGATAAATCTGCCACTATATTTCGCGCCGAAACCTGCAATTTGACCGTAGAACCGACCCGAGTTTCCCCAAAAGCCCCCGCATCGCGGATTGCGTAATAAATCTTTTGCTGTTCGGGCCAAGCCACAACAGCCAATACCGGTCTTCCCTGATATACTAAAGCAATGTGAACTGCAAATTCCCCTGTCCTGTCAATAAAATCTCGCGTTCCATCCAAAGGGTCAATAATCCAAACCCAACTTTGAGGTAAGGGAATTTGACCGTGAGTTTCTAAATAACATTTGTAAGTTTCTTCGCTGAGATAGCCAAATTCTGCATTCCCTAAAGCCGACTGCAATTCGTTGAGAATGTAAGAATTGACAGCGACATCGGCGGCGGTGACGGGGCCATCTTTTTTCTCTTGGATGTCGAGGTTAGGGGTCTGGGAATCCTGGCGATAATAGGATTGTAGGATATCTGATGCACTCCAGGCGATCGTCCGGGCAATTTCGCTTAATTCTTCGAGATTTTTCATTTTTAACCGCAGATAAACGCTAATTAACGCAGATAGATGTTCGTGTTTGCACGTTGTCTAATAACAACTATCAACTGACGCCTGTCTGCTGTCAACTGACACCTGTCAACTGTCAACTATTTTCTACCAATTAATATGAGGATATTTCCATTCATAATAATTGGGAAACACAAAATTAGTAAAGGAAACCGAAATACTAACATCCAATGATTTTACATGATGCCACCAACCGACAGGAATAAAAATAGCTTCTCCCGGTTCCAAAATCACTTCAATAATTTTCGCATCTCTGTAAAGCGGGTATTTTTCGTAATCGGGATTTTCGCCGTCAACTTTGCTGAAAACGCCGACGTGATTGTAAAGCAGAGGTGTTTGCTGGGGAGAAATCAACTTAATTAGTTTGCGGCCCGACACTTGCGCTAAAATTAAATTAACTGGGTCGTGGTGCAGCGGTGTAATCGTACCTTTCGGTCCGAACCAAAAGAAAACTCTGCCTTTTGTATCGCCGGGATTGAGGTATTCTGGGAATATTTCAATGTCGTCAAACAGCGGTTTAAATTCCTCTCTTTCCAGAGTTTGGTTGTTAGCCACCATGTAGTAGTCGTTGCTAGGCCCGCCATTGACCACCATATCTACATATTTGCTGAAAAAAACCGTTCTTTTGTGATTTTCAATTTTAATTTCGTAATTCGGGTCAGAGTTGCGGTTGGCTTGAATTTGTACCTCTGCATCGCCATATTTTTCTTTCAAATACTCCGGCGTCCACAACTGCAATGCTTTCCAGTTGTGCATGATGTTGGTAATAATTACTGGAGTATTTTTTGCGTAGTAATTTTCGAGAAAATACTCTCGGGAAAGGCTGCTTTTGCGTTCGATTGTGCCAAACTTGGAAGACAATGCAGCTAATTGATTGTTGATTCTGAGGTGCGATTCCAGCTTCTGCAATAACTGCACGTATTGGCTACCTGCTTGGAAGTAGGGATGAGAGGATATTTCCCTAACTTCTGCGGTGGCTGTTTCCGCATCTATGCCGCTATTTACTAGGGCTTGAATGATTTCTGCGTCGGGTTGATTTAATAATTTGTTGGCCGCCACCCACTGTTTCAGATTGTCGGGGACTTCTTGTTTGCTTGGAGTGAGTAGATTTTGTAGGTTTTGTGTCAGCCATTCTAGGTTAACCTGCTGTTGTTCTGTCAGGGTAATCCGCAAAGGGGGAAGAGTGATAGTTAGGGGTTTGGTGTCAGGCATGATTCGGGTATTTTGAGGTTGTTTCACTAATATAGCAATTTTAACGAACTGCGAAGGCGCTAAGGGCGCGAAGGAAGAGAGGGAAGGTGTTGACAGTTTTTGTCAAGGTGGTTATGAGGATTTTAACTTAACAGGTGTTGTCTGTTCAAGTTTTCTAGTTGGGATAGGTTTTTACGGGAGACTTTGGTTAATTTTCAATTAAAATTCACTCTTATTCATCCAGCCGCGGGTTCCGAATTCTTTGCAGGAATGGGAAGCGATTTTAGCTGATGCTGTGAGAGTATCTGTAAAGTTATTTTGCAAAATGTAGTGACAGAAAGCCCCGTGAAAAATATCGCCAGCGCCTAAAGTGTCTGCGGCTTGAATTTGAGGTACTTCTATACTGCTGTAAGTGCCATTGCTGAGGTATAAAATTGATTTTTGGCCGCGAGTGATGGCAATATGGGGAATTCCGGCTGATGACAGGTAAGCAAAGACTTGTTCGGAATTGTAGCAGTTGGGTGGATGAAAGTTATCCGAACATACGGCCCATTCAATAAAAGGTAATATTTCTTCTAATCCGGGTTTCCAACTGCCGCCGTCGAGGAGAATTGGAATGTTTTTTGAGCGGGCAAGTTGAGCAATTTCTTGGCTGGCGGCGATTTGATGTCCGTCAACCAATACAATATTAACGGAGGTTAAAATATCCGGGTTAATTGCTTGAGGGTCAACCTGAGATTTAGTAGCATTAATCGAGACTACGGCCCGATCGCCCGTTGCTTCAGTTACAATAATCGAGGAAACTGGCGGCGAGTGCGATCGCCCGGGTTCCAAATCAATTATCCTGACATTATACTCCGCTAAGTCTGCACGAATTAATTGGGCGATCGCGTGAGTGCCCAAAACCCCAGCCCATACCGCCGCATTCCCCAAATAGCTAAAAGTGACCGCAGCATTGGTCGCCGGCCCCCCCGCAGCAATGGTACAATCAGAAGCAACAACTTTCTGATTTTCACCCGGAGGCCCAACAGCCAAATAAACTAAATCTAAAGTCGCCAATCCCAAAAACAATCCAGTTTTCATATCTGCGTTAATCCGCGTTCATCTGCGGTTAAAAAATCCCAATCTTAAAATGCAAGCAAATCCCACCACAGGAACACTTTACATCGTAGGAACCCCGATCGGCAACCTCGAAGACATGACCTTTCGCGCCATCCGAATCTTGCAAACAGTAGACTTCATCGCCGCCGAAGATACCCGCCATACAGGCAAACTTTTGCACCATTTTCAAATCCAAACTCCCCAAATCAGCTATCACGAACACAACCAAAACCAGCGACTTCCCGAACTCATCGACAAACTGCATTTAGGCAAAGATATCGCCCTCGTCACCGATGCCGGAATGCCGGGAATTTCTGACCCCGGATACGAGTTAGTCAAAGCCTGCGCCGATGCTAATATTAACATTATTCCGATTCCCGGTCCGACCGCCTGCATTGTTGGGATAACTGCATCAGGATTACCCACAGAGAGATTTGTATTTGAAGGTTTCTTACCCGTGAAAGGTCAAGAACGCCAACAGAGTTTAGAAGCTTTGCGCATAGAATCCCGCACTATAATATTATACGAATCTCCGCACCGATTGCGACAAACTTTACAAGATTTAGCAAATAGTTTGGGAAGCGACAGACAGATTGTGCTGGCGAGAGAATTAACTAAAATGCACGAAGAGTTTGGGCGCGGTAGTATAGAAAGTGCGATCGAGCTTTACACCAATCGCGAACCCCAGGGAGAATTCACCCTCGTAATTGCCGGCCTTCAAACAGCCTCACCAATATTTTCCGAAGACGCCATCAAAGCAGAATTGCAAACATTAATTGCAGAAGGCATAAGTCGTTCCCAAGCCAGCCGCCAACTAGCGCAACAAACATCCCTCCCCCGCCGCCAAATCTACCAACTAGCCCTGACAATTGGCGACAATGACTCAGTAGAACAACCCTGAGATGACTTGTGAATATCTCTCTTCTCTTCTCCTCTGCGCCCTCTGCGCCCTCTGCGGTTAAATAAAAAAAAATCTTGTCCACAAAACCAATAACATTGCTATACAATAATACCAAAAAATTTTTATGGTACGCGGAAACTACGATCGACAAAAACCATATTTGCGCAACCCCCACATCAACAAACCCATCGCCGAAATTTATGCAGACTTAGACGCCTTTAGCTGGGAGATATTTGAAGACCAACCCCACCGCTTCGATACCGTCAGTTTCTACGTCTTGCTTCCCCCACTGTTTTACGAAGGGCGTTTCATCAAAGGAATTTACTTCAGCGAAGCAGTCGAACTCATCAACAAACTATTTCCCCAACTTTCCTCAGTATTTTTCTCCTTCACCTATTCCCCCGGAATCTCCTATTCCTGGGCGCCCATAGCTGACGCCTACTCGAGTTTATACAAAAACCCGCAGCGAGATAAGTGGTTTCGCCAAACTTATCCCGATCGCGCCCACAAACCAATCATACCACTCCAAGACACCGACTTCATCAACGAATACTTAATTTCCCCGCGCAACGTCCCCGCCAAAGACATCAACCTCCTCGCCGTCGCCCGACTCTCCGAAGAAAAAAATTTGCCAATCATAGCCAAAGCCTTAAAAGTTTACCGCCAAAAATATCCGCAAAAACCGATAAAATTAACAGTAGTCACCGGACAGGATTTTGAGGCTAGCAACCTGAAAACTCTCGACGAGTACGCCTTAAACGAATGGCGGCAAATAGAGGAAATTTTAACCAATCCCTCCGACTACATTAACTTAGTGCCGAGAGTTGACTACTACAGCGAAATCCCCACATATTATTCGCGGGCCCAAGCATTCGTCCTCGGTTCCCTCCTCGAAGGAAAAAACCGGGGAATTACCGAAGCCATGAGTTGCAACGTACCAGTAATTTGTTTTGAAGAATTCAACCAATACGCCAGAGGCAACTCGCCAGTTTTCCCCGAAGGTGCGGGTCTTTACGCGAAATTTGACCCGGAATCCTTAGCCGATACTATATATACAGTATTGGAAAATCAGGCAGAATTTAAGCCGCGATATCAGTATTTAAAGCATTGCGGGCGCAAGAACTTTTTCAATACTTGTATAGACAGTTTTCCTTACTATCAGCACAACATTCCCGACTACAAGCCCGGAGATGCGATTAACAATTTGTGGCTGGATTTAGCAGTTCAACAAAATTATCAAGTTAGTTTGAATAGCTTTTTGTACGGAGGTTCTCCCTTGTCTCATATTCGCGGGACAAATGAGATTCAGCACAACCTCGGCGAGTTAACAAAATTCAAATAACATATCAAAATAGCCTCAGTCAACGCACCCTAAGATTTTGATTGGGCCAGAAATTTACTTTCTACGTCAGACGTAAATTCCCATTCAGATTATAGTAAATTCAACTGGAGTGGACATTCAGTTTCATTGGAATGGTTGCCCAAACTAGAATTGTGATGTTTTTGATTATTTATTTGGGCAAAGTCTTTT
Source organism: Microcoleus sp. AR_TQ3_B6 (assembly GCF_036702785.1). Lineage (NCBI taxonomy): Bacteria > Bacillati > Cyanobacteriota > Cyanophyceae > Oscillatoriales > Microcoleaceae > Microcoleus > Microcoleus sp. AR_TQ3_B6. The sequence goes on from NZ_JAUBVJ010000084.1 coordinate 8,908, forward strand.
TTATTGGTCTTAGCTGTGATTTCTAATTCAGAACCGAATAAACTTAACTGAGTCGAAGAATCAGCTTGATTTTTTCTTCTCCTCAAACCTGGTTTTTCAGATTCTTTAATATCTTGATGTATCTTGCTTGCTAGTACCAGAGCTAACTTAACAGGTACTGCATTGCCGACCATTTTGTATCCGTCAGCAATATACTTGTACTTAAAAATAAACTCATCCGGGAAAGTCTGAACTCTCGCGCACTCTCGCACAGAAAGCCGACGGTAAGGCAGAGGCGAATAGGGGTCAAAAATGCGTTTGTCTTTGCCAACCAAAATCATTTTACTAGCTTGAGGATGGAGAGGTGCGTGTCTGCCGCTTGCCTGAATTGTAAAAGAAGGTTCTGACCAACTTCTAACTCGATTGCGCGACATATAAATGCTCGAAAAGCCCAAATCCGCACATTCGTGATTTTGGACATAATCGTGATAATTATCTAATTTACCCTTAACTGACATAGGGGCGATCGCGTGCAAATTAAAAATCGCATCTTTCAGCGTCAAAACATCGGTTCCATGTTCGGGAAACTCAAAACCAAAACCCAGAGTTTCCCGATAGCCAACAACAATCACTCTTTGCCTATCTTGCGGCACACCAAAATTTTTGGCATTCAGCAACTTGAACGAAACCCGATACCCAATTTCCTCAAACTGCGATAATATATAAGTGAAAGCATCCTTGTTTCTGGGGGCTAAGATGCCTCTAACATTCTCAGCCAAGAAAAACAAAGGCTGCTTGTCCCGCACAATTCTGATATACTCCCAGAAAAGTTGACCCCGACTATCGTCAATTCCCCGTTTCGCGCCTGCAGCACTCCAACTTTGACAAGGAGGCCCGCCAATAATTCCAATACAGTCGGGAATTTCATCAGAATTGATTTTTCTGATATCTCTTTTATCTAAAATAGTGTCACGATGGTTGAACTCGTAGGTATCCCAAATAGTGCGATCGCACTCATTCGCCCAAACAATATTAAATCCCGCTTGTCGAAAACCCAAATCCAACCCACCACATCCTGCAAACAGAGATATGATATTCATAATGCCTTTGCCTTTAGTGTTAGATTTTGTAAGTAATAATTTTAGCAGGTATGAGGTTGTCAGGATTATCGGGACATTTAATCGACTGACTATTAATATTAAATCCGGGAACTGAGATGGATTCGATCTTGGTTCTGCTGTCAAGTGGAAAAGACAAATATTTACTTTCCTTCATTATGGCGATAATCTGAAATTTTTTCTGGGGGTTAGAGCCTGTATCTATATAATCAAAAACTTTAGAAGGATTTTTTATTACCCACATTCCTCTAATTCTTAATTCAGTTATATCTAGCTTGTCTACTTTATTCACTCTCCCTAGCTCTTTTGTTTCGCTAAATTCCACATCTGGAATTGCATTAATTCCAGTGACTATTTGGTCTCTAATGCCTTCATAATATTCTTTGCTAGCAGCATAGCAGTCACCATAAACAAACCAGAGGGTTTTCAGATTTTCTTTTGTATTGTCATCACTGGTTGCTCCAATTGCATAAACAATATCCTTCTCTGTCCATGTTTCACAATCACGACACGCTGAGATAATTTGTGGATGGTCAGAAAACAATTTTGATTTGGGATAGGAACTATTTAATTGAATCGTAGCGCTGGAATTTTTTATTTTATTTATTTCTATGGCATCGCCATTCCTGATCATTAAATCGGGAGGATTATTCTTATTGCCACGCATCCAAGAAAATACTTCATCGTACTTTTCAAGTTTATTGCTGAGTTCCGGTTCATTTATCGTATTTGCAAAAGCATCCTTGACAAAATACTCGAGTGCATCACCCACAGCATTAGTTCTATTGTTTTTTTGGATTTTATAATGACTGACCAAGTCAGGTACAGGATTATCGATAATTGTAGCGATCGCTTGCAGTATATTTGTCATCTGTTATAAAAATTAGAGGACTCAATTTAACCAGGGTCAATCATAGCAGATATCCTCAATGAATGCAAGTTACCTCCTCCAATCCTACCAACATTTCGGCGTCCACCTCGGCCTAGAAAGAATCAAACAACTTCTAGAAAAACTAGATAACCCCCACCAAAAAGTACCCATTATCCACATTGCCGGCACAAACGGTAAAGGTTCCGTTTGCGCTTATCTCTCTTCCGTACTAACAGAAGCAGGCTATCGAGTCGGGCGCTACACATCCCCGCACCTAATCGATTGGACAGAAAGAATTTGCATCAACCAAAAACCGATTTCCCCAACAGAATTGCAACAGTGTCTCGAACGAGTTGTCGCCGCCACCCAAAACAACACCGAAACTCCCACTCAATTTGAAATAATCACCGCAGCAGCTTGGCTGTATTTCGCCGAACAAAAAACAGACATCGCAGTCATAGAAACTGGATTGGGAGGAAGATTAGACGCGACTAACGTTTGCGAAACACCTCTCGCTAGCGTCATCACTTCTATCAGTCTCGACCACTGGCAAATACTCGGCCCCACCGTCGCCGATATTGCTGGGGAAAAAGCGGGAATTCTTAAAGCAAAATGTCCGGCAGTTATCGGAGAATTGCCAGAATCAGCTAGAATAGTAGTAGAAAAACGCATTCAAGAATTAGACTGTCCGGCAACTTGGGTAAAACCAGCAATAGATTTAGGACAAGGATTAGCAGAATATCATCCACATCCAGAAATCAGCGTTAATCCGCGTTCATCTGCGGTTAAAATAAAATATCAATTGCCGCTGCTGGGAAAAATTCAACTAATGAATTCAGCAATTGCGATCGCAACTCTCCACACTCTCCAAAACCAAGGATGGCAAATATCCCCAACCGCCATCGAAAACGGTATCGCCAACACCCAATGGCCCGGAAGACTCCAGCAGACAACTTGGAAAAACCGCAAAATATTAATTGACGGCGCCCACAACCCCGCTGCAGCCATCGCCCTGCGTGAATATGTCGATCGCCTGAACGATCGCCCGTCAGCGATTAACTGGGTAATCGGCATTCTGGCGACTAAAGACTGCGAGGATATTTTGAAAGCATTACTCAAAAAGGGCGATCGGCTTTACCTAGTACCCGTACCCGATCAAAACTCATCATCCCCTGCAGAATTAGCCGCACTAGCTCAAATTATCTGCCCCGAATTAACACTTTGTCAAGCCTTCCCCGACTTAACCACAGCCTTAGATGCTGCTGTTACAGGCGACAACCTAACAATCCTTTGCGGTTCGCTTTATCTCGTGGGCTATTTTATGCAACAACAACAATCCCAAGCTTAAACGCATCCTGCCTTAAGATGAAGTGTTCGGGTAAACTGGCAAGAGATGCTTCACAGACACTGGGTTTCTTGTCGCAATCTCATGTCCGTTAGCAACGAATAGCAGAATAGAATCCGCCTTGTGAAGAGGCGGTAATTTCATCATTCGATAATAACTTAAAAGCTTATATATGCTTATATATATGGCGGCACAGATTCCCATTATTTAATAATACGTCAAGTGGCAGAAAAAAGCAAGGGGCGAGTTCAAAAAATATTAATGCCTAATGCCCAAAGCCCAAGGCCCTATTTTTGTTACAATATAAATGAGTTTAGAAAATTTTAGAGATAGAAGTTTATGAGCAGCCTTATATCGGTGCAAACGCTAATTGAATATATAGAAGCTTTGCCAGACCAAGAGCAAACTTTACTATTTGACGAGCTTTTCAGGCGAAACACAATCAAGCAGCGTCAGGAAAACAATACAGCAGCACTGAAGGCGTCCATCATGGCAGAAGGAGAAAAGCCGCGCCAGGAAAATACCAAGCAGACAGTCAAGACAAAAACACTCTTAACAGGTAACGCTACCTGCGACATTCGCGCAGCCGATCGCACTAACTTTGGGGGCGACCTCGACAGCTCAACTTATCACATAATCATTAAAAACGAATCAGACAGAACAGTCAGTGCAGCGTTGCTGGGATGGCCCGAATGTAAAGCTTTTGGCGAGACGCGATCGCAAGCACTGCAAAACCTTCACGATTTAGTAAATGCCCAGCTAGCGGAAGCTGAAATCGTCTCTGTCAAACTCACGAATAGTCGATCGAACAATCCTTGGGTGAGGTTAGCTGGTAAGGATGAAAACGATCCGCAATACGATGAGGTATTGGCACACATAGAAGAATATCGCCGCGAACTCGATGCAGAAACCGAAGCTTATTACAGTCAAATTGACGCTGCGGCTGAAACCAAATGAGCCGATACATACTTGATACGGATTGTTTCTCCCTTTGGCGAAAGAATCATCCAATGATGGTGCAGCGGGTCAAGGTTAACGCAGAAAACCTTGCTGTAACTATCATAACCGTAGAGGAAGTAATTCGCGGCAGGTTCAATGTTATCAGACAGGCTTCTGAACCTTCGCAAGCGGACAAATTAGTATGGGCTTACACCAAGTTATGGGATACATTAGATGTTTTCAAAAATCTCAACATTCTGAAATTTGACCAGAATGCTTTCACTATTTACACTGAGTTCCGCAGTCAAAGAATACGCATCGGCACGCAAGATTTGCGGATTGCTGCTATTGTACTTGCTAATAATGCTATCCTCGTTACGCGCAACTACCGAGATTTTTCGCAAGTGCCTGGTTTAGTGCAGGAAGACTGGACAATTCAACCTTAAAAGCAAGGGGCGAGATAAAAAAAATCCCGCCCCAGCTTCAATTCCAAACTACCTTTGATCCCAAGCTTTAGCCGCATCAGCCACAGCTTGATCTACCGACTTTTCCCCCAACATTGCCGCCTGCAAATTGTCATAAATCGCCTTTTGCAACTTCTTAACATCCTTGAGAGGCGGAATCAATAGCTCGGCGGAACTCAACCCAGAAGCACTAACAACCCGAGCTCGATCGGCAGCAGCAGCATCAGCGGGAACCTTCTTAAAATAATCGTCCTTTAAAGCCTCAACCGTAGAAGGCAAAACATTAGCAGCCTTAGCAAAAGCCAACTGATTTTGAGAATTAGTCACGTACAGAGCAAACTTGACAGCATCATCAGGGCGCTTGCTGTCGCGGGGTACAACCAAATTCATCACCGCCACAGTCTTCTTGCCTGTTTCCCCCGTAATTTGAGGCGCAGCAGCCGAAACAGCACCAATACTCGGAGCATTCTCAGCAATCGCCTTCAAAAACTGAGGTCCAGAAGCCAACAAAGAAGTTTCCCCAGCTTGATAAAGCTCGATCGCCCTGCGGTGGCCCTGCACCAAAACATCCTGCGGCAAAAGTCCGCCCTTGTACAAATCCACCCAATACTGAAAAACAGCTTTGCCCTTAGCAGTATTAAAAGCAGCCTTGCCTTTAGCGTCAACCAAAGGCACGCCCATCTGCACGAAAGATTGCAAAACCTCCGCCGAATCTTCCGGCACAAAAGTCACAAAAAAAGCAAACTTACCAGTCTTCTCCTTCACCTGCTTCGCCACCTGTGCCAACTCGGCATAAGTAGCCGGAGGCTTAGCAATTCCAGCCTTCTTCAACAAATCCGTATTGTAAATAGTCACCCCAGTCGTGAGATACCAAGGAATGCCAAAACTCTTGCCGTCGAGTACACTAGCCTTCCAGATATTCGGCAAATAGGTCGATCGAACTTGCTGGGGAATCCGAGAATCCAAATCCAGCCAAGCATTGCGTCCCGCCAACAGCGAAGCAAAATCGGGATTGAGGTTAACCACATCCGGCGCAGTTTTCGCCGAAACCGCCCCCAAAATCTTGCTTTCCATCGCCGACCAAGGAACGTCCACCCAGCGCACCTTCACCCCCGGATTTTGGGCTTCAAAACCGGCGATCGTCTTGTTGAAATACTCAGTAAACTGAGGTTGAAGCTGCATAGTCCAGAACTCTATTTCCTCAGTATTCTTTGCCTGGGAATTAACAGCCGGCTTGCTGCAACTCACCACCGCCGCCAGCAGCAGCCCCACCAGTCCAAAAACAGCAAACAGTTGCCAAGATTTACGTTTCATAGAATAAAATTTGAGAGTTATGGGAACCGTTAGACAAAAAAGCGTGAAGCGAAGCTATCTTCCCGCAGGGGTTCCCGAAGGGTAGGGAATCGCCCTCTTCAACCGCTCACGAGTGTGAGAGAGAGTTTTGTAGCCGGGCCCCCCGAGTGAGAGAGTCGATTTTTGTGCAGAATCGGCAGGTGTTGGGTCGATCGAGCCCGAAATTGTTGACATTCTCCGCAGAATAGCTATTGTCAAGTAAATTGGATAGCATAAAATCGGAACTAGCTATCGCGCAACACAGACGGATCTGCGCAGAATACGGCGGGATACCCAGATTACAGCACTCTTTCGGCAGTGGGAAACCAATTCTCCAACGCCGGGTGCGCTGAATCAGGCTGGCCAACTACAAAAGAAAAAAAATAGCAATTAGCGACGACCCAATCACATGGTTAACTTTTTCAAAGGTCTATTTTCCCAACGCCAGCCAGGAATCGGGATCGAAATAGCCCCAGACCGCATCAACATCATTCAGCTCGAAAAGAAAGCTCAGACATTAAAATTAGGCATCCTAGCCTCCATAGAAGTTCCAGAAGATATGGTGCAAGAGGGGCAAATAGTCGATCCGCCAGGAATGGCAGAACTAATAAAAGCTATCCTCGCCGACAACAAAATCAAAGCCAAGCGAGTAGCCACAGCCATTCCCGGCCGCGAAGCCGTCATCCGCTTAATCCCAGTTCCCGCAGAACTCGACGAAACAGAACTGCGGGATTACATGAACGCAGAAGCAGGACTTTACTTGCCGTTTCCCAGAGAAGACGCCGACGTAGACTATCAAAAAATCGGCTTGTTTGTAGATGGCGACGGCGTGGAAAAACATCAAGTCGTGTTAGTAGCAACTCGCAGAGAAGTTACCGACACATACATCGAAACCTTCAAAGAAGCCGGACTGCAGATAGACGTACTAGAAGTAACCAGTTTTGCCCTGATCCGCACCCTCAAAGACCAACTGCAACAATTTTCCTCCCAAGAAGCCGCCGTCCTGACCGACATAGAATTTGACAGTACCGAGTTAGCTATAGTAGTGGACGGCATACCTCAGTTCAACCGTACCATCCCGATCGGCACCTACCAAATCCAGACCGCCCTCAACCAAGCGATGAACCTGCCGCCAACCAGAGACACCAGCGAACTGCAAGGCATGACCCTGCCAGTCACAGATACAATGGGCGTGTCGGGAGACGCCAATCCCGGCACAAATGCGATGATTAAAGTATTGGGAGAACTAGCAGACGAACTGCGCCGTTCAGTAGACTTTTACCTCAACCAGAGCGAAGAACTCGAAGTAGCTCAACTGCTACTAGCGGGTCCTGGAGCTGCGATCGGCAAACTCGACGAATTTTTCATGCAAAGATTAAGCTTGCCGGCATCTCAAGTCGATCCCATCGAAACCCTAAACCTCGAAATCAGCCAAGAAATTACCCCAGAACAGCGAGCAGGTTTAGGAGTCGCCCTAGGTTTAGGACTGAGGGAGGTTATGTGACCTAACAGTTTTAGATGAGAGAAAAACCGCTGTGAGAATTTTAGGTAAAAGCCACTTCCAAAAGAAGAAGGCAGAAAGCAGAAGGTAGAATATGGGAGGTAGAAGGTAGAAGGTAAAAGGTAAAATATATCTGAGGCATAAGCAGCCCCTTCCTTTAGTAGAAGGCAAAAAGTTGTTTCTTTCTTCTCTAAATAAATCCTTCACTTGTACCAGCAATCTTGGGTTCTGTCTAAAATCTAAAATTTCAAATTTAAATCTATAGCAACAGCCAAGACAGTTAAGACCTTCTTAATTGCTGAAACATAAGCGGTCGATTGCTTATTCCTTCTACCTTCTACCTTCTACCTGGTGCCTTCTACCTTCTACCTGATGACTTCTACCTTCTACCTTCTGCTATAAAATCGAGTGAAGCCATGTACAGCCTAGATATTAATTTTCTCAACGACCGTCCGGACTACAAACCCGTCGCAGCCAAAAGCTCAGCTAAAAGAAGTTCCGGTGGAGCAAAAGACCAAATGCCCCTAATTGGGGCGCTGCTGTTTGCCTTCGGCGTCAACGCCGCAGTCATGGGCGCCTGGTGGTGGGCGACTAACGAAAATAACAACTTGGCCACAGAACAAGCAACCCTCGACCAAGAACTGGCAACGTTAAACACTCAAGCCAACACCATCAAAGCCATCAACGCCGAAACCGACAAAGTTACCGCCGAATACAAAGCATTAGCCGGAGTATTCGACCAAATTAAACCTTGGTCGGCGATGCTGCAAGACCTGAGTGCCCGTACTCCGGCGGGAGTGCAAATTGCCAAAATCGAGCAAATCGACCCCAGTCCCTCCCCCGTTGCAGCAGCAACCCCTCGCCCCGCAGCAACTCCCGCCGCCTCCCCGGGGGCGAGTCCGTCCCCAGCCAGCCCCACCCCGTCTCCAGCCAGCCCCACCCCGGCGGCTGCTCCTACCCCCGTCGTCCCGCAGCAAGCAGCAAAAGTACAAATTTCAGGGATAGCCAGTACCTTTGCTCAAGTTAACGACTTTATGCTGCTAGTCCAGCGCTCTCCTTTCTTCCTCAACACCGATACCAAACTGGTAGCGGCCACATTAAAAAACAACCCCACACAATTACAAGTGCGCAACCAAAACGCAGGCGCATCAGCAGAACTTCCCCAACTGCGGCCGGTAGTGGAATATAAAATTGAAACAACGCTCAGCCCGACGGGGGCCTCCGAGTTGCTCCCCGAGCTGCGGAGCAAGCAAGCAGACGGGCTAGCAATACGGATAGAAACACTTCAAGAAAAAGGAGTGCTAGAACCACAAAAACCAGAGGTGAAAAAACAATGACAGCAGAGTTTATTACTAGCGACAAACAAGAAGAAGAGACAGGGACTCAGGAAATATTCGGCCTTAAGCTGACGCCCCAAGTTCAAGCAATCGGCATCGCGGTACTTGGTCTGCTCGTTGCCGGCGGCATCGCCTACCAGTTCGTGCTGCCAGAATTCCAAAAAGGCGGCGAATTCAAGCAAAAACTTACCGAAAGCAAGCAAACGCAACAGCAATTGCAAGCTCAAATTCAAAAAAAGGCAGACGCAGAAACAAAGCAAGAAGAAGCAAAACAGCGCCGGGCCAACGTGACGGCAATGTTTGCCAGCGACGCCAGCGCCGACACGCTTTTGCTGGACATGACCCAACTGGTTAATAGAATCAACGCCGGAGTGCAAGGAGACGACCTCAAGGCTAAAATTACTAAATTTGAGCCGTATCTCGCGCCAGCAACAGCAGCAACGCCCGCGCAGGCAGCTTTAGACCCAGATATTCTCGCGGATACGTCCTTCGGGCCGTCCCTGGTTGGCAAGCTCAGACGCAAAAAATTTAAGGTAGAGTTTGAAGGCAATTTCGCTCAAACCCGCAATTTTATGCGTAACTTGGAGTTGATGCAGTCGCTGCTGGTAGTAAAAAATTTGAAATCTGAATTGCTATCGTCAACTCAGGCAATAGAAGTGGATTTTTTGAAAGGGAAAATAGTCCCTGTGGATCAGCCGCTAACTAAAATAAAAACTGCTTTTGACTTGCACGCGCTGCTGCCGTTAAAGCAAGAAGAAAAACCGCCAACTCCGGCTCCGAGTCCCGGTGCTAAGTAGCGGTAGTGGGGCGGATATTAGCTATTGTTCTAAAGTCGCTCTTTTACAATTCGGGAGAAGGCAGAAGGTTGAATGTTGAAGATTGAAGGTAGAAGTCAAAAAAATATGAATGCCAGAAAAATATTTTTTAGATGGCAATCACAAATTAGGTCTTCGACAGGTTTTCTTCTAATACCAGTTCCAAAAAGTAAGGTAACTGTAGGATACCTGCTAACCCTTATGTCATCAGTTATTCCCAATCGAAAATCGAAAATCGAAAAGGGCATAACTTCTCCCTTAAAAAAGGCTCGAATCGAGAAGCTTGCAGTCAGTGCAAGCAGCTGGCGACAAAAGAGCGCGAACAACAAATAACAAAGTGTAGTGGAGGAGAGAACGTGAAACAGCATCTACGGTTAAGTGCAGGACTCTGGGGCAGCGTTGCAGGAGTTCTGCTCGCCCAAGCTCCGGTCAAGGCAGCGCCGACTCAAGTCACAGGAGTGCAAGTCAGTCAAGCCAATAATGGGGTAAATATTGTCCTGGCTACCGAAAAGGGCGATCGCCCGCAAGTTTTCGCAATCAATAACGGCAATACTTACCAAGCCACAATTATCAACACCCAGCTCCGTTTGCCACAAGGCAACAGCTTCCGTCAAGATAACCCCGCCCCGGGCATTTCTTCGGTAGAAATCAGCCAGGTAGAGGCTAACAGCATCCGCGTTGTGGTGGCCGGCACCAACGGAGTTCCCAACGGACAAATTGTTCCGGGACAAGGCCAAAGCATTGTCCTCAGCGTTGCCGGAGTTGGCGGCACAGCACAGTCAGCCCAAACAGTACCTCCGCCGCCTCCGGGACTGCCGCTGACCCAAACAGCTCCCCGGCCGGCTCCCCAAGTCCGCACCTCGCAAAACCCAGGCGTGCTGCTGCCAAATCCCGAAGTTACTATTACCAGGAACGATCGCCCGCCCCTCCCCAGCGAGATTCAATCTCAGACAAATCAGGCTGCGCCTTTCCAACCGCGGGCAGTTGCTCCGCCCTTGGGAGATATCGCGGTATCTAACATCGCCCCGGGCGTGGGAAATATTGAACTGAGTTCGGGAGAACGCATCCCCCGCTTGGTGCTGCGGGATGCCCCAGTCCGGGACGTTTTAGCTCTGCTGGCCCGCGCTGCGGGATTGAACATCGCTTTTACAGGTGGCGCGGCCCCTGCTCAACCAGGCCAACCCGCTCCGCCCCCCGCACCGGGAGGTGCAGGCTCCGATGAAGGGCCGAAAATTTCCTTGGACATCGAAAATGAGTCGGTGCAAGATGTTTTCAACTACGTGCTGCGGATCAGCGGACTGCAAGCGAACCGCGTCGGGCGGACGATTTTTGTGGGCGCTAGTTTGCCGATCGACTCGCGCAATATAATCATTCGCACTTTGCGGCTCAATCAAGTTCGGTCTACGGATGCAGCTAACTTTTTGAGCGCTCAAGGTGCGGAAACTCAACTGCCGATTACTCGGGTGACGATTCAAACCGTGGGCCAGGGAAATGCGGCGCGGGATGTGGAAATTCGGGAACCCGACATTAAGGCGATCGGCGCTAGGGAAGGCACGGGGCCGCTCTTGCTGAGGGGACTCTCGGTGCTGGCGGATGCGAGGCTCAATTCCATCACTTTAGTGGGCGACCCGCGCAAAGTTGACATGGCTGTGGCTTTCTTGACACAGCTAGATTTGCGCCGCCGTCAAGTCGCTGTCAACGTCAAGGTGATCGATATCAACTTGTTGGGAAACAACACCACCAACAGCAGTTTCTCTTTCGGAATTAATAACAATTTCTTTGTCAATGACAATGGGGCTGCCAGTCTCAATTTTGGTGGCATCAATCCGCCCAGTATCGGGGAGACCACTGGTGGCATAGCTAATCGGCCGATTATTGAGAACCGAGACGTTCCCCTAATATACAGGGACTCGCCTTTCTACGATGCCAACGGGCGGGTTACCGTGCCGTTTACAGGTCAAGGTGTCCTAGGTCCGGCCAAAGGTGTGTTCCTTCAGCCGATCGAGCCAATTACTAATGACCCCTCGCGAGTGGGAATTACCGATTACACTCCTGGATCGACGAGCGCCTCAGGAGGTGCAACTTTCGGCTTGTTCCCCTTGTTCCAGTATCCGAGGAGGTTCCTGTCGGCGTTGCAGGCAACTATTCAGAGCCGGAATGCCAAAATCCTGACCGATCCGACTCTGGTGGTTCAAGAAGGAGAAACGGCGAATGTGAATATTACTGATGAGGTGATCACTAACATCACGTCCCAAACGCAGACTACCGGCAATACAAGTACCCAAACGGTGACGGCTGTCAAAGACAGGGCTGGTTTGCAGTTGGGGGTGGCGATCGATCGGGTTGACGACAACGGCTTTGTCTCTCTGCGGGTGAACCCGATTATCAGGACGCCCGGCAACACTCAAAACCTTGCGACTGGCGCCAACACCAATCAGATTACTCTGCTGGGCGAGCGATCGTTGCAATCGGGGCTAATTCGCCTGCGGGACGGTCAGACTTTGATTCTTTCGGGGATTATCCGCGATGAAGAACGGGTTACAGCGAACAAGATTCCGATTTTGGGAGATTTGCCGATTATCGGTTCGCTGTTCAGGAGCACCAATAAGATCAACCAGCGGGCCGAGTTGATTGTATTGCTGACTCCGCAGATTTTGGATGATAGCGATCGATCGAACTTTGGCTACCAAAATAACATCAGTCCCGACGCCCGCCAACTGTTGCAGCGCAGTCAGCCCGTCCAGCCGAGACAGTAGAGCCAAGGAAGAGGGAAGAGGGCATCGGTGTCAACTTAACGCTCTTTCCCTCACTTCGAGGGTCCGAGGGTCTGGCAGGGGTTTCAACCCCTGCCTCAAAGCTAAAGTCCTCTAAAAGAGGACTAAAGAACTCATGAGTCCTCTGCAAGAAAACTATAAATGACTCTTTCAGTCGTCTGAAGACGACTTCAGCTATGAGACAGGGACGTGAGTCCCTGGCGGTTTCGGGAGAATGCAACAGCCCTGTCCCTCCCCCCCAAGTCAGGAAAGGCCCAAAGCTAAAGGGAAAGTTTTTTTCTTTAGCCCTTGACAAGTGACACTTTATTACTTCGATTTCTGCTGATTTCCCTATCTCCAATCCACCGAGGCGAGAAATCTTCTCTCCAAAGTGGTATTTTTTTACCTAATTTTGGGTATTAATTCTAAAAAGTTGGCAAGTTCCATATAAATTAAAGGTTCCACCGATCCATAGCGGTCGGCAAGACTTTAGAATAATGCAGTGAAAATTAGATGCTGTGGGGTTTTCAGCAATTAGAAACAAAAATTCCTTTTCTGACCAATTACCCTAGGGTAATTAGTATTCAGCAGGAGTTTTGAATTGGGGAAGCGGACAGGAGCCAAAGGGAACAACCCCAACCTCCCAAGCGACACCCCAATGCAGTTGATAACTCACAGCTAATAGTTGAACTCTGTTTGACGTATTTTGCAAACCCTGAAGGAGTGCGCAATGAACAAAGGTGAATTGGTTGATGTAGTGGCGGATAAGGCTAGTGTCACTAAAAAACAGGCAGATGCTGTTTTGAGTGCAGCCTTGGAAGCAATCATGGAAGCTGTCTCCGACGGCGACAAGGTGACGCTGGTCGGTTTTGGCTCGTTTGAGTCGCGGGAACGCAAAGCCCGCGAGGGTCGCAATCCCAAAACTGGCGACAAGATGGAAATCCCAGCAACCCGAGTTCCTGCATTTTCCGCAGGGAAGTTGTTTAAGGACAGAGTTGCACCGCCAAAAAACGCTCAATAGCTGGCGAACTGAGTCTTGATTAGGCCTGTACACGGTGGGAATTTAGCTTGGGCAGCCGCACTGGCAGGCTGCCCTGCCTCTGCTATTCTCGATTTTTCTGCGAGTATCAGTCCTTTGGGCCCTCCTGAGTCGGCCCTCGATGCGATTCAAGCACACTTGAGCAGTCTGACGGCTTACCCAGATCCGGATTATGGAGAGCTCAGGACTGCTTTGGGTGAGGCTTTGAATGTTGACCCGGATTGGATTTTGCCGGGGAATGGTTCGGCGGAATTGTTGACTTGGGCGGCTTGGGATTTGTCGAAGCTGGAGGCGACTTATTTGGTGACTCCGGCTTTTGGCGATTACTCGCGGGCTCTTTTGGCTTTCGGGGCGAAGGTGCTCAAATGTCCTTTGGATCTCCAGTTGTTGGACTCGGTTTCTAACCGTTCCCTTGTCTCCCCTTCTTTCTGTCTCCCGGTTCCTCTTGCTCTCAATGCCGAGAGAGGTTTGCTCCTGAACAACCCGCACAATCCTACGGGTTTGCTGTTTGGTAGGGAGGCGATTTTGCCTTATGTGAAGCAGTTCGGTATGGTGGTGGTGGATGAGGCCTTTATGGACTTTCTACCGCCTTGGGAGCAGGAAACTTTGATCGATGCTGTTGAGGAGTTTCCGAATTTGGTGATTTTACGATCGCTCACTAAATTCTATTCTCTGCCGGGACTGCGGTTGGGCTGTGCGATCGCCCATCCGGATCTTCTGGGTCGCTGGCAGTTACGGCGCGATCCTTGGCCTGTAAATGCTTTGGCTGCTGCTGCTGCTGCTGCTGTGGTGCGAGATACTGTTTTTGAGCGGCAAACTTGGGATTGGCTGCCTGTTGCTCGCTTTGAGCTATTTGAGGGTTTGGCTAATTTACCGGGTTTGCAGCCAATTGCCGGGGCAGCTAATTTCTTGTTGGTTGAGTCATCGATGTCGGTTTCTTTGATTCAAAAAAGTCTGTTGGAACGACACCGGATTTTGATTCGGGATTGTTTGAGTTTTCCTGAGTTGGGCGATCGGTTTTTTCGGGTGGCTGTGCGTTCAAGGGCTGAAAATCTGCGGCTGATTGCTGGACTTGCCGAAGTTATTCGTTAGCTCAGATAGCATTCGCCTCACGCCATAATCTGTGATTTGGCGCGCTCTCATATCCAGTCAATTACCGATAATAAAAAGTGTTTGTAGTGAGGACTAAAGCCCTGGGATTTTTATGAGGACTCAAGTCCTCACTACGAACTGATTTTATTAAACTTATTGCATAAATATTTGACTGATAGGGAAACCGCAGATAAACACAGATAAATACCGATAATTTCTAGATAGTTTGTGAGTATTGCAATTCAACTATACCCAAGAAACCCGGTTTATGGTGTGATTTTTCGGCTCTGAATCCTATGGATATATAAGCTGTGCAGTGCGGAACCCTCGCACTCCTAAAAAACGCTTTTTACACTCCAGAAGGATGCTTCCACTGCTGATATCAAATCCGTTAGCATCGGAATAGTAAATTCGAGTTGACGGTTGGCGGTTCACGGCGTCAACAGTCAACCGTCAACCGTCAACATCACGGACGGTGTAACCGTCCATGATATGACTGCTGACTACTGACTACTGACTACTGACTACTGACTTCTTTATTTATGCTTGACTATGATTTAGTGATTATTGGTGGAACTCCGGCCGGACGCTATGCTGCTTTGACTGCAACTAATTTCCCGGCCCGCGTTGCTTTGGTGGAACCGCTAAGTAATTCGCAAGATTTGCCGACTGGGGCGAAAGAGTCGATCGACCTTGGTTTGAGATACAGCCAAACTTTGAGGGAGGCTGCTCGTTTTGCCCAGCAGATAACCCGCCAGCAGCTGGGGGTTCGCTGGGAAGTCGCTAATTCCTCGATGCCGATTGAATTGCGGTTTGAGGGCGTTCTAAAGTGGGCCGATGGTGTTGTTTCTAATTTGTCAGAAATTGATTCTCTCGACTTTTTGGCTGCTCGCGGGGTCGATGTTATTTTTGGCAGCGGCGAGTTTGTTGCGAAACCGGATTTGGCTTTTGTTGCGGGCGGGCGTTTATTGCGATCGCTCTGTTATTTGCTAGCTTGTCCCACTCTGCCGGCGATTCCCAATATTGAAGGACTTTCGTCGGCTGGCTTTTTTACTTCGGAAACTGTCGGGGAATTAGCAAAACTTCCACAGTTGCCTAAAAGTTTGGCTGTAATCGGCGCAGATCCCAGCGGTGTCGAAGTGGCTCAGACTTTTGCTCGGCTGGGGGTTGCTGTCACTTTGGCGGTGAAAAGTTCGCACATTTTGGCTAAAGAAGACCGGGAGGCTGCTGGTTTGGTACAAGCGGGAATGGAAGCTGAAGGAGTGCGGATTCTGACTGCTACTGAGGTGACTCAAGCTAGGGTGATTGAGGGTAAAAAGTGGATTCAAGCTGGGCCAAGGGCGATCGAAGCTGAGGAGATTTTTCTAGCCGCCGGTAGAGGACAGGATTTTTCATCGTTAAATCTCGAAGCGGCTAAGGTTAAATTCAGCGCTCGGGGGGTGATTTTAAATGAAAAGCTGCAAACAACAAATCGCCGCATTTACGCGATCGGCGATGTTGCTGGGGGTTATCCGTTCCCTCACATCGCTAATTACGAAGCTGCGATTGCTGTGAAAAATGCTTTGTTTTTGCCGCTGTTTCAAATAGATTATCGTGGGATTCCTTGGGCGATTTTTTCTGACCCGCAGTTGGCGAGGGTTGGCTTGACTGAAGCGCAAGCAAGGCGCCGTTTTGGAGACGATATCATTGTTGGTCGGGAATATTTTAAAAATGTTGAAAGAGCTCAAATGTGCGGGGAGACAACGGGTTTTTGTAAGATTGTCGGGCGTCGCAACGGGGAAATTTTGGGAGCGAGTATTGTAGGACCACAAGCTGCTGATTTGATTCACGCGATCGCTTTGGCTGTGCGTCACGGCATGAAGATTGAGGCGATCGCCCAACTTCCTTATATTTGGTCGAGTTTTTCGGCAATTAACGGTCAAACTGCTGCTATTTGGGAGTCGCAGCGTTTGGGTAGCAATACTTCTTCGCGCAATTTATGGGAGAATCTGTTTCACTGGCGCAGGTATTGGAATAAGTAAATAAATCAAATGTTTGTAGTAGGATTTTTTGAAATTGCTCTGATTACGCCGAGTGAAAAAGTAACTTGCTAATAAGCTCGCTCAACTTTTAAATGCTGTGTCAATAAATACTCAAAACATGAGTGGCTCCTTGCTCCGAGACGCCGCCAGAAATATGCAATTTAAATCTACAACAACTTAACTGATAACTGATATCAAATCCGTTAGCATCGGAATAGTAAATTCGAGTTGACTGTTGACTGTTCACGGCGTCAACAGTCAACAGTCAACTTCATTCCAATGCAACCGGAAATGATATCATTTCCGGTTGCATTGGAATGAATAAACCGCAGAGTACGCTCCAGAATGCAGAGTTCGAGAACAGAGAGAGGGATAATTCCGATGACGGGCAGATTTGATATGATAACTAATGACTGATAACTAATGACTGCTGGCTAATTATTGCTGGCGAGAGTGCAATGCTGGATTTGACGATCGCCGATAATGCGTGAAGCGGAGCTATCCCGGAGGGAATCGCACGCCATTCTCGCCTCAGAAAGGTTTCTTGCAACTGGCCCCACTTGCAGCGCGGCTAAACCACCGATCAAAAATAATTCGCATCCGGATTTCCGGTGTCATCGAGCCGCCGTTGCGGGCTTGTTGAATGGTTTCCCACCGCGAATCGCAATCTGGTTCGGCGGCGAATCCTTTGAGGTATTTTGACCCCAACCAACGGGGTTCGGTATCAAATAGTTTTTCGGGAAAATAGCGCCTCGTCCTTAACAAAACTTTGGCTTCTCTGGCAATTCATCCTATTGCTAAATGTCCGCTGGTTAGTCCGCCACCGACAATTAATGTTTGTTTTCCGTGCAATTGCAAATTTCGCAAATCTACTTGATGGGAGTGGTGAATTCTTTCGGCGGGATGCTGTGTTTGAATTTGATTTACCCAGGCTGGTAAATGCGGTTTTCCCCTGGCGGCGGCGACGATTGCTCGGCGGGCAATTCCCTTCGGGATAGCTCCGCACGCGCGTACTTTTTCCGTCTCCAAACCACAGGCGGAAACGGCCTGATTTCGGCTGAATGCGGGTAACTTTTGCTTTGATAACTCGATCGTCCAATTCCCACCTTTTAATTGTGTCCCCGCCAAATTCCTCAAATAACCGACTTCCGGGCAAATCTTCGGTGCGAAACAATTCCCAGGAGCGATTTTCGGCAAACCTCCGCAATTCGTAAGGGTTGGGCTGTCGGTGGTGCGCGGAGGGCGATCGTAAATGCCCAATTTCTCAAGCTGCAAATTGCCTCCGCCACTGAGTCAGCCATTCGCCGCTCGGATCGAATGCTAAAATTTTATCCCGGCTGCTGTTGCTTTTTTTCAATATGTGTGCACGCGCAGTCAGGGCCTGGAACCCGGCGCTAATTAAAGCTCAATCAATTTGCGACTTGGCTACTGAGTTTGCTTGCATGGAGAATTGCAATTTGCCCATAATAAAAATTCAGATCGTAAGTCGATCGAGCATCAAGTTTACCGCTTTCGAGAGCAAGCAGGAGAGATGTTCCGCAGAAAGAGACAGCATTGTACGCAAAAGCTCAGAAACCCGCTTTCTGAGAGAATTATGCCCCTCCTCGAGGCACAGGACCGCTCAGAAACCGGGTTTTTAGCTCACCGAAATGAAAACCGATCTCCGAAAGCCTCGGGGCGATCGTCCGTTGGTGTAGCGATCCCTCAAGGAACCGTGTTCCGCCTACGGCAGCCGTGACTAATTCCCGGATAAACACATTAAGTTAAATTTGTCAATCAGTAATTCCTCTCCTGAAATTACTCGATCGGTCAGTCCTGGACGCACACATACCAAAGAAACCGGGTTTTTTACCTCATCTTCGAGTACGAACCAAGTTTTTTCCTAAAAAAACCGGGTTTCTGATTCCTGGTCCGTAAGTCTTATCAATAAAAAAAACTTAGCCGACTGGGTGCGGCGCTTCCTCAATTGCCAGAGTCCGCTTTCGATGGTTGGCGACCCCTAATCTCTGCTTGGAGTGCGTGATTGACTTGGGCTAGTTTGATTGTCCGCTTCTTTCCTTTGGCATTTAATACCTGATTCACTTCTGAGAATTGGGCAGCTTGTTGTGGCATAAGGGCAAATAATTCAGCTTGCTTTCGGGCGACTCCCAAGCGCTCCGCAATCTGGCGCAGAAACTCGATTTCCCCCGGCGATCGGCCTTAAATCCTGCTCTGCCCTAATTGTACTGATGGCATTAAATTATGAGCTAAACTAGACATTAGATATTATAGGCGATCGCCTTCTAGCATCCGTTTCAAAAACACTCTTAAGTACCTGATTAGCCTCTGAAGTTCCTCTTCAATGAACTGCTTTAGTTCAATCGGGGTTCGCGGAGTCATTTTCTACTTAGCCTCAACGGCAGTATCAACAGCTCATACATAAAATATTAAGTCGGGTTTTTTAAATCGCTATATCATAATTTATTCTTCAAAATATGTTAAGAAAAATGTAATTAATGAATAGCACCGCAGATAGAGTCACAATAGTAGATAGTAACTCTAAGAAGCTTCAGACTTGACAGAAGCAGTAGGAATAACTGGGTATGGCTAGCATAACAAATCTTTTTCTCGGATATCACATTAACGAGCAAATATACGCAGGCACTCGAACTCTAGTGTATCGAGGCCTTCGCTCGGAAAATGGGCAGCCCGTCGCGATCAAAGTGCTGCGAAATGACTTTCCCTGCTTCAACGAACTGGTGCACTTCCGCAACCAGTACGTCATTGCTAAAAACTTAGAGATCCCCGGCAGTGTCAAGGCATACAGCCTGGAGACTTACGAGAACCACTACGCTCTGGTGATGGAAGACTTTGGCGGAATTTCCTTAAGTAGTTACCTCGCTCGTCTAGCATCCGAGAGCCAGGAACCCCTAGAAGGCTTGCCCGTTAGCGAGTTTCTGCCCATTGCGATTCAAATTGCCAACTCCCTCGACGGACTTTATCGCCACCACGTCATCCATAAAGACCTCAAACCCGCCAACATTCTAATTAACCCCAGCAGCAAACAAGTCAAGCTGATTGACTTCAGCATCGCTTCCCTGCTGCCGCGCGAAACCCAAGAAATTCAAAATCCTAACGTCCTCGAAGGCACCTTACCTTACATATCTCCCGAACAAACTGGGCGGATGAACCGAGGCATTGATTACCGCACAGATTTCTACTCGCTGGGAGTCACATTCTACGAATTACTAACAGGAAAGTTACCCTTCCAAACGGATGACCCCATGGATTTGGTACACTGCCACCTCGCCAAAGAGCCCCTCCCAGCCTCAATAGTCAACCAGAGCGTTCCATTAGTGCTGTCTGAGATTGTCAGCAAACTGATGGCGAAGAATGCTGAAGCTCGCTATCAAAGCGCCCTAGGACTCAAGTACGACTTAGAAACTTGTTTGTGCCAGTGGCAAGAAACAGGGACGCTGACTAACTTTGATTTAGGGCAGCGAGATTTGTGCGATCGCTTCATCATCCCAGAAAAATTATACGGTAGAGA
The DNA here is from genome assembly GCF_036702785.1 of Microcoleus sp. AR_TQ3_B6. Lineage (NCBI taxonomy): Bacteria > Bacillati > Cyanobacteriota > Cyanophyceae > Oscillatoriales > Microcoleaceae > Microcoleus > Microcoleus sp. AR_TQ3_B6. The sequence goes on from NZ_JAUBVJ010000084.1 coordinate 29,043, forward strand.
AAGCGAAGTATTCTCCCTGCTAGCGGCCTTTGAGCGCGTGAGTGCCGGCAGCACCGAAATGATGCTCGTTGCCGGTTTCTCCGGCATTGGCAAAACCGCTGTTGTCAACGAAGTTCACAAACCAATTGTGAGACAGCGAGGCTACTTCATCAAAGGCAAATTCGACCAATTTGGGCGCAGCCAGCCCTTCTCAGCTTTTCTACAAGCTTTTCGCGATTTAATGGGACAATTGCTCTCGGAAAGTGACGCTAAAGTGGAGCAGTGGAAGACTCAAATCCTGGCAGCATTGGGCGAGAATGCTCAGGTAATCGTTGAGGTAATTCCCGAACTAGAGCGGATTATCGGAGAGCAACCCCCCGCACCAGAACTCGTCGCCACGGCAGCTCAAAATCGCTTCAATCGGTTATTCGAGAACTTCATCTCTATCTTGGCCACTAAAGAACATCCCCTCGTTATTTTCTTAGACGACTTGCAATGGGCAGACTCAGCCTCATTGAAGTTGATTCAACTCCTGACGAGCGATCGCTCGCGGCACTATCTCTTTTTAATTGGAGCGTATCGAGATAACGAAGTTTTCCCAGCACACCCTTTGATGGTGACATTAGCCGACATTCAAACAACCGGTGCTACGGTAAACACCATTACTCTAGATCCCCTGGAGCGCTTCGATTTGAATTGTCTGATTGCCGATACCTTAGCTTGTTCTACAGCCTTGGCTCGGCCTTTGACAGAACTCGTTTATCAGAAAACCCAAGGCAATCCATTTTTCAGCACACAATTCCTCAAATCTTTGCATGAAGATGGGATAATTGAATTTAATTTTGAAGCTCGGTATTGGCAGTGCGATATTGCCCGAGTGCGAACCTTAGCACTAACGGATGATGTAGTAGAATTCATGGCAATTCAGTTGCGAAAGTTGCCAAACCGGACACAGGAAGTTTTAAAATTAGCTGCTTGTATTGGCAATCAGTTCGATTTGGCAACCTTAGCAATTGTTGATGAAAATTCGCCCACAGAGACAGCAACAGCTTTGTGGAAAGCATTGGAAGAAGGGTTGATTTTACCAGTTAGCGATCTTTATAAATTTTATCAAGAAGGTGGTAACAGTTTATCAATAACAACGACTGGAGAAGAATCCGAGCAATTACCAGTTAAAAATGACCAATTAGCTAAATACAAATTTTTCCACGATCGCGTCCAACAAGCAGCCTATTCCCTCATTCCCGAAGAGCAAAAGCGATCGACTCACTTAAGAATCGGTCAACGGCTGTTAAAGAATACGCCAGAAGTTGAGCGAGAAGAAAGAATGTTTGATATTGTCAACCACTTGAATGTGGGAGTAAATCTAATTAGCCACGAGCTAGATAGGGAGCAATTAGCACAGTTAAATCTGGTTGCCGGAAAGAAAGCCAAAGCTGCTACTGCCTATTCTGCTGCAGTTGAATATTTCAATATTGGCAGAGAATTACTGGCAGTAAATAGTTGGGACAATCAATACGAACTAACATTAGCGCTGCATACCGAAGCAGCAGAAGCGGCATATCTAAGCGGTGACTTTGACCGGATGGAGACATTAGCATCAGTCGTGGAAAACTGCGCCAAAACGCTACTGGAAAAAGTGAAGCTATATGAAGTACAGATACAAGCTTATATGGCGCAAAATAAGCTACAGGAAGCGCTGAATACAGGGTTGCCAGTCTTAAAGCAGTTGGGGGTAGAGTTTCCCTCCGAGCCAAATTTCTCTGATATTGGACAGGCACTAGGAGAAACCGCGTCAATTTTGAGCGGAAAGGGAACTGAGGACTTAATCGATCTCCCTATGATGACAGATCCTCAACAACTAGCAACTATAACGATTCTGTCAAGCCTATTTTCTCCTGCCTACGTAGCGCTGCCGCCACTCGCGCCTTTGGTAATTTGCAAACAGGTCAATTTATCTGTCCAATATGGCAATGCTTCTTTGTCTCCCTATGCTTTTGCCATATATAGTTTTCTTCTCTGTGGCATGGGAGATATTGAGCGGGGCTATCAATTAGGTGAACTTGCTTTACGTCTAGTGTCAAAATTAAATGCCAAAGAAATCCAAGCCAAGACATCCGCAATGGTACATTCTGGTATTCAACCTTGGAAAGAACACCTCCGAAAGACCTTAGAACCTTTGCTGTCAGATTATTTTTGTGGGCTGGAAACTGGAGAGTTAGAATTTGCTAGCTATGCTATCTATGAATACAGTTATTATTCGTATTTTATTGGCAAGCAACTAACGCAACTCGAACGAGAGATAGCAAGCTACGCAGATGCCGTTAGTAAAATTCACCAGGAAGCAGCACTTTCTTATCTGAAAATTTGTTGGCAAGCCGTTTTGAACTTGATAGGAAGCTCGCCAAACCCATGCCATTTAAAGGGAGAAGCCTACGACGAAGAGACAATGTTCCAACTGTATCAGCGAACCAATAACTACCTGGGGATTCATTACTTATACTTGCACCAACTTGTGCTTTGTTATCTGTTTGAAAATTACCCGGAAGCATTTAAAAATATCGCTAAAATAGAAAGTTATTTGAGCGCTGCTTCAGGGCAGATAAGTATTGCCATCTTCTATTTCTACGATTCTCTAGTGAGGTTGGCGGTGTATTCTGATACTCCGCACTCAGAGCAACAGGGCATACTTGACCGAGTACAAGCTAATCAAGAAAAACTGCAAAAATGGGCGGATCATGCCCCCATGAATCATCTGCATAAATTTTATCTAGTAGAAGCCCAACGGCATCGGGTTTTAGGCGAAAAAATAGAAGCGATCGAAATGTACGACAAGGCTATTGCCATCGCAAAAGAGAACGAATACCTCAACGAGGAAGCTCTAGCTCACGAACTCGCTGCTAAATTCTATTTAGAATGGGGTAAAGAAAAACTGGCAAAACCATATTTAATTGATGCTTACTATGCTTACGCTCGTTGGGGAGCAAAAGCAAAGATTGACCACCTAGAACAGGCCTATCCCCAATTGCTTGCTCCGATTCTGCAACAGGAGCGAATTCGCCAGAATCCGACCGAAACAACTCACACCTCCAGGAATAGTGAATCATCCCTATCTAACACGAATAGAACAATGATCGGTAGCACCAGCAGTTGGGGGGTAGTAGATTTGCCGACTGTTATCAAAGCTTCTCAAGCTCTATCTAGCGAAATTAAACTCGATCAATTGCTGACTACCCTCATGCAAGTGGTGGTGAAGAATGCTGGAGCACAAAGCGGAGCATTAATTTTGAATGAAGAGGGAAACTGGAGGATAAACATCCACTGCACAAACCGTGAAGACTGCCTTCTGCAATCAATTCCGGTTGAGGAGAGCGAAGTAATTCCTCTGACGCTGATCAACTACGTCAAACGTACAAAAGAAACCCTAATTTTTGATGAGGCTAGCAATCAACCAAGATTTGCATCTGACCCCTACATGATCCAACACCAACCTCAGAGCCTGCTTTGCACTCCGATCAGCGAGCGAGGGAAAATGATGGGGATTTTGTATTTGGAAAATAATTTAGCAACAGGGGTATTCACGGGCGATCGCGTCGCCATCCTCAACATCCTGTGCTCCCAAGCTGCAATTTCCTTACAAAACGCCCGACTGTATCAGCAATCCCAGGAGTATGCCCAAAAACTAGAGCTTTATCTCAGCGATCTCAAGCAGATGCAACTGCAACTGGTACAGAATGAGAAGATGTCAGCTCTGGGAAATTTAGTCGCAGGGGTAGCCCACGAAATTAACAATCCCGTAGGCTTTATCGCCGGCAACTTGCAACCGGCTCAAGAATATGTGGGGGATTTATTCAACTTGATTGATTTGTATCAAGAAAAATTTTCCAATCCGGGACGGGAAATAGAAACAGAAATTGAGGATATGGATTTGGAGTATTTGCGAAAAGATTTGCCGAAATTGATTGGCTCGATGCAGGAGGGAGTCGATCGCATCCGCAATATCAGTACAAGTTTGAGAACGTTTTCGAGGGCAGATAGCGATCGACCAGTTTCTTTCAATATTCATGATGGAATTGACAGCACTCTGCTGATTCTCAAGCACCGTTTAAAAGCGAGCGAGTTCCGCCCTGCCATTGAAGTTGTGAAAGAGTATGGTAACTTGCCCCTAGTCAAATGCTTTCCCGGGCAGTTAAACCAGGTATTTATGAATATACTGGCTAATGCCATTGACGCTCTGGAAGAGTCAAATAAGGGGCGCAGTTTTAGTGAAATTAAAGCCCGACCTAATCAAATTACGGTTCAAACTGTTCTGAGCGAATCCAAAAATCAGGTTTTGATTCGGATTAAGGATAATGGAACGGGGATGTCGGAATCCGTCAAGGAAAACATTTTTAACCACTTATTCACAACCAAGCCTGTGGGTCAAGGAACCGGATTAGGATTGTCTATAGCCCACCAAATTGTTGTGGAAAAACATGGAGGTACGTTAACGGTGAATTCCTCCCTCGGGCAGGGTTCGGAGTTTGTGATTTGTATCCCGGGGTGAGCAGTTCGTAGTAGGGCTTGAGGGCAATTAGCGCTGCCTCGCAACTACGAGATCGGTTATTAGAAGAAAGAGGGTACGGGAAACGGGAAGCAACAGGCTAGGGGTTTTCTTGCTAGGAACTAACGATTGCGGACTTGGAAAAGAAAGAATCTAAACTAATTCCCCCCTCTTGGGCCCGCACCTTATTCGTGATTGAGACTGCGGTTTGCAACCGCCTGCTTTATAAGGTGCGCGCACCCTATGTTGATAAGGTGCGCGCTTGCCACTTGATGCTTGGATGTACGGAGAGGGTGGGATTTGAACCCACGTTAGAGTTACCCCTAAAGTAGATTTCGAATCTGCCTATTTAATGACGCTAGCCCTTGCAGGATAAGGGTTGTACGAACCTCGACTCAAATAGATGCTGTTTATATACCATTTTCATATACCATTCCTGAGTAGAATTAATCTCAGTTTGGAGAGGTAAGTATGTACCCAGCGGCAAATTCTGAGTTTCGGTGGCTCAATCTTCAGGTGCAGCGACACCAAGTAAGGCCCTACTACGCAGCACGCTTGCATCAGAGATTTGGGCGATCGACTATCGGACTCGGTTCTGACGAATTTACAGCCCTGGTGTTGGCACGCAAGCTTGACAGCGAAATACAGCGACTCGTTGATGGCGCTGAAATAATCGATTTGGAGTATCTGCGAACTTTTGTTGGGGAGCTAAAACCGCTGCTAGCTAGTAGCAACAAGGCTTCTCTGCGTATAGTTCGCAAAGACGAACTTTCACTGCTGTGGAAAAAGTATGTTGACTTTCACCAAGCACTAGGTGCGTGGGAACAAACTTACATCAACAATGAAATCACCCATGTTTCTAGGCTGCTAGAAAAATGTCCGTTTAAGCGACTGGAGGACAAGTCAGAGATTCTTCAGTGGATACTTGATGACCCAAAACGCTCTGCTGCTACCTCGAAAAAACGGTTTATGCACTTGACGGCGGCAGTTGACTGGAACAGCAAGCAGGGTAATATACCTCGCAAGTGGGGTATCGAATATCGTGATGTTTTGGGGTCAGTCAAAATTAGCGGCAAGAAAAAAGAGAGAAAAGAGATTGACGTGTACGCGGTTGACGAAGTTTACCGCATCCTAAATGCTCTTAAAGATGATACCCATTCTCGGTTCAAGGGCAAGCACAGTCAATATTACAAGTACGTTTACTTTCTTTGGTTGACGGGTTGCCGTCCCAGTGAGGCAATCGCTCTCAAGTGGAACAATGTCAATATTGCGAAAAAAATCATAACTTTTTGCGAGACGCAGGTACTGACTTCTGGCGGCAAGATTGTTTCAAAAGAAGGTACTAAAACAGAGCTGGTGCGAACTTTTCCGGTCAATCAAGAATTGCAACTTTTGCTTGAGTCAATCCCGCACCGAGAAGGTTTTGTGTTTACCAATGAGATGGGAAAACCTATTAGTCAGGCTGCTTTAAATGTTGTCTGGAAAACTTTACTCAAGAATCTTGAGATGCGGTATCGCATTCCGTACAATCTGAGGCACACGATGATTTTGTACCACGCTAATAATGACTTTCCTATTCAAAAGCTGGCTAAGCTTGTAGGGAATTCGCCGGAAGTTATTATGCAGCACTATTTGCATTTTGATATTGAGCGGATTAGTTTGCCGGGTGTGTTGCGGGAGTCTGATATGGGGTGAATATTCTTGTTTTCTGTGACCCGCTACTTGGGTTGCGAGGCGAAACAAAACTTTACAATCCCTGTGTTGACAAGGGATTGTAAGTCTGCAATCGTGAGTAACTAAGGAAGATTGATGCGCGACTGCTGGGGGGGTGACAAAGAGGTCTACGAGATAGACTCTATAAGGGTTGCAGCCCGCATACCTTGTTGATAAAAGCGGC
>NZ_JAUBVJ010000085.1:0-35167 GCF_036702785.1 Microcoleus sp. AR_TQ3_B6
AAATCTAAAATCTAAAAGACCCCCAGGAGTAATCTGTCTGCGGGTCTTTTAATCGGTCAAAAAATGTTTACAGTGAAAAAGTAGCTAGTGGCGATCGACCTTTTTGCCTATGAGTTCCGATTTATTGCCCCTCCTTCCCAAAGTATCCCTCGGCCGCCGCGCAGCGGCCTTCTGCATCGACGGAATCGCAGTTTGGCTGCCCAGCTTGCTTCTCGCCACTAATGCGATCGCCCAAACCATATTTTTTGTTTTGCTGTGGCTGATAATGCGGGTAGCCATCGTCAGGAAAAACAAAGGTCAAAGTCTCGGGCGCTGGGCTTTAGACATGAAAATTGCCGATACCCGATTCCAACGGACTCCCGGAGTGCAAGAACTGTGCAAGCGCGAGGCATTGCTGGGCATTTGCGCTGGCTTAGCCTTCGCAGGTATAGCTGGGCTCACATCTACCAACGCCGCCGTCTTGCTGCTGATGCTGCCCCTAGCGATCGACTGTAGCATTGCCCTCACCTCCGCCGAAAGGTTTCCCCAAGCTTTCCACGATCGCATCGGCGGGACGATCGTCGTCGGAACCCGCCGCGGCTACTCCCTCGACATCAAAGTTAGAAGATTGCTTGACCAAGTGCAGAGCAATGTGAGAAGATAATAAATTGTGTTTAAATTAGTCGAAATTTATTTAGAATTATGGCTAAAGGCGTCCGCATCATAATTACTCTAGAGTGTACTGAGTGCCGAACAAACGCGAGCAAACGCTCCAAAGGCGTGTCTCGGTACACAACCACCAAGAACCGTCGCAACACGACGGCGCGGCTGGAACTCAAAAAGTTCTGCCCCCATTGCAACAGGCACACTGCCCACAAAGAGATCAAGTAGTAATTAGTCATTAGTCCTTAGTCATCAGTCATCAGTTGTTGGCAATTGATATTGAACCCGCCCAAAAACGGGTAAAAGCCCCCGACAATCCTGAGAGGAGAGCGCCAAATTTTAGACTCTTGTTCAAGCTCCCAGATTCATTTGTGGAGTAAATCTAAAATCTCAAATCTCAAATCTCAAATCGACTGACCCGCGCCAAGCTGATAACTAACAAATGCTTTCCTGACGGCTAGCAACTAACGGCTAATAACTAAAAACTAACAGTCAACAGTCAACAGTCAACAAACAACAAACCATGACTTACTTTCGCCGGCGCGTTTCGCCCATCAAACCAGGAGACCCGATCGACTACAAAGATGTCGATTTGCTCAAAAAATACGTCACAGAACGCGGTAAAATTTTGCCCCGCCGGATTACCGGTTTGACGGCAAAACAGCAGCGAGACCTGACCAGGAGTATCAAAAGAGCAAGAATTGTAGCTTTGATGCCCTTCGTAAACCAAGAAGGTTAACAGGATTTGGGATTTTGGGTTTTAGATTTTGGACGGGGATAAGACTGGCGCGAGCACAACGTCTTTCTGCCATAAAGAGTGCAGCAAGAATACAGCGAAATAATCGCGAAATAGGGTTAAGAGTAGCCGCAGCGCAAGTCTTAATCACAAGTAAAAAGTTAAAAAATAAAGAATAAAAAGAACAACTTTTTAGATTTTAACTTTCACAATAGACCAGAAAAATTGCCAAGATCCAAAATCTAAAATCGCAAGCTCGAAACTAGATAAGTGGCCATTGTAAAAATCCAAAATCTCAAATATAAAGCTGGCAAGTGGAGAAGGGAACGTTAGTAGAATTTAGAGTGCACGGCGACCGCCGTCTGGCAGTTGCCGATCGCCCCGATGGCAAGAAAAACTGGGTCGTGGTAGACGAAAATGGTCAACCGCACAGCATACCGCCCAAACAAATCAGCTACGAAGTAGTGGGAGAAACTTACAAAACCTCCGACATTCCCAAATTTCTCAAAGAAGTAGAAGCCTACTCAGATCCGTCGAGTTTGGAAGTAGCTTGGGAACTCCTAGTCGGCGACGGAGAAACGACAGATCCCGAATCCCTGGCAATGCTGTTATTTTCCGAGAGTAGTCCGGCCCAGTGTTACGCGGCTTACTGTTTGTTATCAACAGACAAATTGTATTTCAAACAAAAGGGCGATCGCTACGAACCGCGATCGGCCACCCAAGTAGCCGAAATCAAACACCAGCAAGAAGTAGAACAGCAGCGACACCAAGAATCCCAAGGATTTTGGGAGCGAGTCAAACAGCGGCTGGCAGGAAAAAATGTAGATTGGGAACATAGCGACAGAACTCGCCTCGACGCCCTAGAACGGTTTGCCCTCCTCGGAGAAGAAGCAACGCACCGCACCCCGGCCTTAGAAACTTTAGCCAGCTTAGAACGTTCCGAAAACCCCGAAGCAGCATTTGGGCTCCTAGTCGATCTCGGCCTGTGGAGCAGCCACGAAAACCTATTTTTGCGGCGCAGCCAAATTCCCCTACAATTCTCCGCAAAGGTATTAGAAGTGGCCCAACGCTGCCTAGAAAATCCCCCAACCGAGTCGGACACAAATCGTCTCGATTTAACTCACCTCAAGGTTTACACGATCGACGACGAAAGCACCACCGAAATCGACGACGGCCTCAGCTTAGAATTCCTCGAAAACGGCCAGCAGCGGATCTGGATACACATCGCCGATCCCACCCGCTTGCTTTCCCCCGGAGACGAACTCGACCTCGAAGCCAGAAAGCGCACCACTACGGTTTACCTGCCCACGGGAATGATTCCCATGTTTCCCCCAGCTTTGGCAACCGGGCCGATGAGTTTAATTCAAGGCAAAGAGTGCAGCGCGCTCAGCTTCAGCGTCACCTTAGACGAAACCGGCGCGGCTCAAGATTACAGCATCCACATCAGCACCATAAAACCCACCTACCGCTTGACATACGATGATGTAGACGAAATGCTGGAGTTGGGAATCGAAGCAGAACCGGAAATAGCAGCGATTGCCTCTGCTGCAAAACTGCGGCAAAAATGGCGGGAAGCCCAAGGCGCAATCAGCATTTTCATGCCCGAATCCGTCATCAAAGTCAACGGCGACGACATCAAAATCCACGTCATCGACGACTCCCCAGCCCGGATGCTAGTAGCCGAAATGATGATTTTAGCCGGCGAACTAGCCGCCCGCTACGGTCAAACTCACAGCCTGCCCATACCCTACCGCTATCAGGCACAGCCCGAACTGCCTCCCGATGAAGAACTGCTGGCCGTGCCCGCAGGCCCCGCCCGCGCTTGCGCCGTGCGCCGCTGTATGCCCCGCAGCGAAATGGGCCTCACCCCCGGACGCCACGCCGGCTTGGGTTTGGAATTATACACTCAAGTTACTTCCCCGATCCGCCGCTATACCGACTTGCTGGCTCACTTCCAAATTAAAGCCCACCTGCGGGGCGAACCCCTACCTTTTACCGCCCAAGAAATACAGGACATTGTGATGTGTCTCGGCACCGCAGTTAAAGAAGCATCCACCGTCGAACGCCAAACTAACCGCTATTGGGGATTGGAATATTTGCGGCGCAACCCCGATGAAGTTTGGGAAGCTTTAATGCTGCGCTGGCTGAAGGAAGACAGCAATCTCGGATTGATTTTATTGGAAGATTTGGGTTTAGAATTGGCAATGCGATTTGGTCGATCGGTCGCCATAGGCGATCGGCTAGAAGTCAAAGTCACACACTGCGATCCGCGATCGGATGTCATTAACTTCCAAGAAATGATATTTGAAGCCGCCCAATAGGATTTTAGATTTTAGATTTGAGATTAAAGAATTGCAAAAATCTGCGTTGAAGACTGAAACAGAGGTTGACACTCCCGGGCTATCAGGCGTGGGGATTCTTTGTTCGCAGATCCAACTTGCTGGCGACTGGATTGCTGAGCGCCAAAGTAGAGGTCGAATCTCCCAAAGCGTTCGAGTCTTTGACCCAAGTTCCGGTATGCCCTACCGTACTTAATGCTAATTTCAGGATATTAACAGCGGCATTCCAATCTCTGTCCATAACAAGTCCACATTCACAAGCATGGGTTCTTACAGACAGAGATTTTTTAACTATTGCACCGCAGCTAGAGCATTCACCAGATGTATAGGCTGGGTTGACAGCGGCTGTCACCCGACCAAACTTCACTCCAAAATACTCTAACCACTTCCTGAACTGATACCAACCAGCATCATTAATCGACTTAGCGAGACAGTGATTTTTAACTAGGTTTTTAATCCTGAGATCAACGCACGGCGACCAAATCGTTAGATTGGGTAACGCAACGCGCTAGTCTAGAGGCGTGTTGCAACACGATTGCCTGCTTATTTTGAGGTGTGCTCGCCCTAGTCGATTAATGGCTTTCTTGCGGTTGGCAGAGCCTTTCTTTTTGCGAGAAACACGGCGCTGTCTAAATTTCAACCGTTTTTCACTCGTTCGATAAAACTTGGGGTTAGGTTCGGCGTGACCATCAGAGTCAATATAGAACTCTTTGAGTCCTACATCTAAACCAATCGTCTTACCTGTCGGCACTGTATCTACTTTGTTGTCAGCACTGATTAAGAACTGAACGTAGTAGCCATCAGCGCGACGTATTAATCGCACTCGTTTTATTTGATCGAGCTGGTAGAAGTTTAGAGCCCACGTCCCTTTGAGTTTGAGCTTACCAATGCCTTTCTTGTCGGTGAAAGTGATTTGTTTCCGAGTTTCATTAAGTTTCCAACCGCTAATCTTATATTCGACAGAACGACAGTTTTTCTTGAACTGCGGATAGCCCTTCTTTCCGGGAACAGCTTTTTTGCAGTTGTCGTAGAATCGAGCAATCGCAGAATAAGCTCTTTCCACTGAAGCTTGGCAAGCGCGCTTAGTTCAAGGCTTTGACAAAAGAAAACTCTTCTCTCAATAATGTGCTATGACGATACAATTCTTTCTGCCCCACGCCTCGGTTGTCGATCCAAAAACGGATGCACTTATTCCGAACGAACTGAGCTGTTATGATTGCCTCGTCTATGGCTACGTATTGATTTGGTTTTCCTTTAGCCTTGAACTCCTTGACAAGCATTTTACGTGGTAAATCGTTACGTTAAAATGCTTGCACAAAGCCGTCCTCAAAGGACGGGGCTTTAGACCCCATTTTTTGGTAAAAAAGATGATGGGTTAATATCTAGTCCTGTAAAATAATCGTAATTCTTGTCGGGACGGGTGCACCTCCAAGTTGTAATATAAGCCAGAAATCCCGTAAACCCACCCCGACCAAAATATTGTGGTCGATCGACTCGACATGATATCCGATCCAAGACGAGTAATACTTTTGACCTTAAGTTGACACGCTTTGCTATCTCCTCTCTTCCTCTGTGTCCTCTGTGTCCTCTGCGGTTAATAAAAAAAACTTCAGCATTGTAAAAATTAAAAGTTTTTACCGCAGCCTAGCAATCTAAAATTTTAAATCGCAAAATGCCCAATTCAATTAGCCAAGTTCAGCCGCCGCTGGAATTCATACCCCCAGCCTACAACCCGCTAGTGATGCAAGGCTGCCAGCAAATACTCCCCTGGTGGCTGCGATTTCGGACGAAGATCAGCCACATTCAAGCCGAAAACGTCGAAACCCTTGCCGAACTATTCCACCAATTTCAAAATCAGAAAGTTCGCTTCTTGCTAGCCTTCCGCCACCCCAACTCAGACGATCCCTACTGTTTGGGACAACTAATTTGGAAACTCGTTCCCCAGGCGGCACGGGCCAAAGGCATTTCCCTGCAATTCCCGGTACATTCCCACTTTATCTACGATCGCGGCATTCCCCTGTGGGCCGGTGCTGCCGTCGGCTGGCTGTATTCCAACCTCGGCGGCACTCCGATTGTGCGCGGTAAAATCGATCGGGTTGGATTGCGATCGGCCCGCGATTTATTTGTCAACAGCCAATTCCCGATCGCCGCCGCCCCAGAAGGCGCCACCAACGGTCACAATGAAATAGTTAGCCCCCTGGAACCCGGAATTGCTCAAATGGGCTTCTGGTGTGTTGAAGATTTGCTAAAAGCCGGACGCACTGAAAAAGTTTTAATTGTGCCCATCGGCATTCAATACAGCTATATCGAGCCACCTTGGCAACCCCTAGAAAAACTTTTAACTCAATTAGAAATCGATTGCGGACTGCCACCGGGCGATCGCACCCATATAGCCAATTTAGAGACCACAAACCCAGATTCCGAAAACCAAAATCACAAATTCCAATATCGGCGCCTGATTCGACTGGGCAGCCATTTGCTAGCAGTGATGGAAGAGTTTTACAGCCGTTTTTATCATAAAAAAGTACAGCCCGAAACATCAATTTTAACATCATTATCGCTGCCAGAGAAAACGCCAAACGATTCGGGCAATGAAGTAATGATGGCTCGACTGAAAAAACTGTTAGACGTGGCTTTGCAAGTAGCAGAAGAATATTTCAACTTAAAGCCAAAAGGCAGTTTAATAGACCGCTGCCGCCGTCTGGAACAAGCAGGCTGGGACTATATTTATCGAGAAGATATCAAAGATATTGCAGCACTTTCTCCCTTAGAAAGAGGATTAGCCGATCGCCTCGCTGAAGAAGCAAATCTCCGGATGTGGCACATGAGACTGGTAGAAAGTTTCGTGTCCGTCACTGGCAGGTACGTCGAAGAAAAGCTCACAGCAGAACGTTTGGCAGAAACAACTTTACTGCTGTGGGACGTACTGGCTCGCATCAAAGGGGGAAATCCTTTCGCTAGACCCAAGTTGGGCAAACAGCAGGTACAAATGACCGTGGGCGAACCGATATCAGTAAGCGATCGCTGGGAGGAATATCAAACCAGTCGCAGGTTAGCAGTTGCAGAACTCACTCAAGATTTGCAATCAGCTTTAGAAGCAATGATTAAATCTTAATTAATCAGATAAGCAAGAGGTTCCAGGGAAGAAGGAAGAGGAGCGAGGGAAGAAAAAATATATATTTTTCTTCACTACGTTTTTCTTTGGTCAACAGCAAAAAGATTGTTATAGACTTTGGGAATAGGTCTAAGGAACCGCCAACGATCGCTTGACAATGAACCAATAAAAATTACCGATGACTAACAAACCTATCGATTTGTCTACTAACTCAATTAAGGTAAAACTGCTGAATTATTTAGCCCAGGAATTGCTCACACCGCTCACTTCGGTCGTCGGCATGGCAAGCGTGTTGAAACAAGAAATTTATGGCCCCTTAACGAACAAGCAAAAAGAATATATTGATGTGATCCAAGACAGCAGCCGAACTTTGCGATCGCTAGTGGAAGAAATTGTGGAACTGGCAGAACTAGATGATTCCGCTTTCACCTTGAAGCGAACCGCAATCGATATAGAAACTTTGTGCCAGCAAGTTGTGACAATCTTGTCGCCGGCGGCAAGTAGACGAGAGCAAGAAATTAATTTGTCGATGGGGCCCGGGCCGCGCATCTGGTTGGTCGATAAAGATAAGGTTCAGCAAATGCTGCACCACTTAATTTTTAGCATTATTCAATCGGCTGGGGCAGGCAGCGTGATTCGAGTCCACGTTTCTCGGAAAGAAGACGGTATCAACCTCGGAGTTTGGGTTTTTCATCCTTGGTTGGGAGAAAGTTTGCCCCATGCTAAACTCTACTCCGACTACTTGTTGAAAGTCGGATCCGATAGCGGTTCGCCATCGAACTCCGAAACCGATTCCCTCGGACTCGAACCGCAAATCCCGACACAGGATTCGCAGCGATTAACGCTGGCGTTTTCTGAGTTGGCGGCTTTGGTGGCCCAGAATGCCGAGGATACCGCACTGGTGTTAGCTGGTTACGGGGCCAGGGAACGCTTGGGGCTGCTGCTTTGCTGCCAGTTGGTGGAAATTCAAGGCGGTCAACTCACGATTCAAGGCACCCCGGAATCTGGATATCGCTACGTGCTCTGGCTGCCCTGCACCAATGCTACGGAGTTGTTGGAAGGATGAAGTTAGTTGACAGTTGACAGTTGACAGTTGACAGTTGACTGTTGACTGTTGACTGTTGTTATTAGTTGTTAGTTGTTAATTGTTGGTTGTTGGTTGTTAAGGGATGAAGTTAGTTGACTGTTGAGTGTTGTTATTAGTTGTTAGTTGTTAGTTGTTTGATAATACAATAACTAATAACAAATTTCCCATAACTAATAACCAAGGCAAAATTCCCAATAATAATCAATTCCCAATAACCAATGCCCGATGCCCTGTTTGGCCGATGCCCTGTTTGGCCGATTACTAAGTACAAATCTAAAATACCAATGAATTCAGTTTGGCAACAGTTGACTCTGGCAAATTTGCCGCTCTATCAGTGGCAAAGTGGAAGTTATTTATTAAATTTGGCGATCGGCTCTTTGCGCAGTTGGCGGCAGAGTAGCTGGCTGATGCAGTGGGCAGAACCCTTGGGTTTTGTTTTGCTGGGCTTGACTTTCGGTTTGGCGCCGTTTGTGAACAATGCCTTGGTGGGGGTGTTGATGGCGGCTGGCGCTGCATTTTGGGTGCTGCTGACTGTTTCCGACGATCGCGCTCACGCCTTGACGCCGATTCATTTGCTGGTACTGCTGTACTGGGGAATTGCCACCGTCGCCACGGCGATGTCGCCGGTGAAAGTCGCCGCTGCTACTGGTTGGACCAAGCTAACGCTGTATTTGCTGTTTTTTGCGCTGATGGCTCGGATATTGCGATCGCCCCGTTGGCGATCGTGGTTAATTGCCGTATTTTTGAACGTCTCTTTAATTGTCAGTTTCTACGGCGTGCGGCAGTGGATTGACAAAGTGCCGCCCTTAGCTACTTGGAACGATCCGACTTCTACTCAAGCCAATGTCACGCGAGTTTACAGCTTTCTGGGAAATCCAAACTTGCTTGGTTCCTATTTGCTGCCAGCCATTGCATTGAGCGCCGCCGCACTTTTTGTGTGGAAAGGATGGGGAACAAAAGTTTTAGCGCTGACGATGCTGGTGGTGAATTGCGCGTGTTTGCGCTACACGGACAGCCGGGGCGCTTGGATCGGTTTTGTGGCTCTACTTGTGGTATTTTTAGTGCTGCTGTGGTACTGGTACAGCCCTTTGATGCCTCGGTTCTGGCGGACTTGGGCCCTGCCGTTAGGGTTAGGAGGTTTGGCTGGGGCCTTAATTTTGGGAGTGGCTTTAGTGGAGCCCCTGCGCGATCGAGTTTCGAGTATGTTTATTGGCCGAGGTGACAGCAGCAACAATTTTCGGATTAATGTTTGGACGGCGGTGATTGACATGATTCGCGATCGACCTCTTCTCGGAATTGGCCCGGGAAACACTGCTTTTAATAAAGTTTATCCGCTTTATATGAAGCCGAAATTCACTGCTTTGAGCGCTTATTCTGTGCTGCTGGAAATTGCGGTGGAAACCGGTTTTATCGGTTTAATGTGTTTCCTGTGGCTGATGACAGTCACCGTCAATCAAGGTTTGTTGCAGATAAAAAATCTGCGCGATTCACAATTTAACATCTCTAACTTAGAGGAAGAATCCCGAAATCCCCAATCTAACCTCCCAAATCTCAAATCGAATCAGGGGTTTTGGCTGATAGGGGCGATCGCAACTTTAGTCGGCATGATGGCCCACGGTTTTGTCGATACAGTTTGGTACCGACCGGAAGTTAATATGCTTTGGTGGTTGATGGTGGCGATTATTGCTAGTTTTTACAGCAACTCGCACCAGCAGCAAGATCGAGCTTTGACCGAGGGCGAGTAGATAGAATTGCTGGCGGGGTTTTCTCCCCGCCCGGTGAGGATTGCAGCAACAGCCGACACAGCAATTATTAATATTTCTACCACTTCAAAAAAAGAATGCAGCTAAATGCCAAGCTGCAAACCATTATAGTCTTGAAACACTCACTGCCCGATCGAACGTGCGGTAATTCTTGACACTTCATCGAAATCCGCTACCGAAATAGTCTTACGTTTTCAACCTGTCCATCAGCGAGTCGTGGCAGTTCCCTATCCCGACAGCAGCGCAAACCTAACACAAAGCCGTCCTAAAAGGACGGGGTTTAAAACCCAATTTTTTGATAAGTGATTTCCAATTCTTCACTTCTTTCATCTCAAATCTCAAATGCTATAAGGTGCGCACTGCGCACCTCCATACTACCACATACGACATACCTGTTGCTGTAAAGTGGCGATGGTACACTCTACAAAATTTCTTGAAAATAACTCTTATTCTTCGCCTTCCCGAGGCATGATGAATCTCGGACACGCATATTTTCCACCATTTCTATCTCTGCACTGTCGCATCGACAGACTCGAGTTGAACAGCATTTGGACTGATTCATTAACTGTAGGTTTAACAGCCGCAGGAGTTGGCAGTGCTTTTGAGGCTTGACTTAGCTCCAGTACCGTTATAATTGCCAGTATGGTTGATGAAAGCAAAACTGTGCGTTTCATTTATTTGTTTTTTCCTCGTTTAATCGTTGACGTGCCATTCCTATCCATATATCCTCATCGAATTCTTGAGAATCCGCAGACTTTAGACAAATTTTCCACTGGGGTAACGCTTCCTTAGTATTTTTCATTTTTTCTAAGACTTGCGCTTTTAAGCAGTAAGTTGCTGGTCTATCACTATCAAGTTTAATCGCTGCATCCAGATGTTGCAATGCCTCTGAATATCGACCCTGTTCAAGGCGAGCCCATCCCAAGTTTTTGAGTAAAGAATATTTGACTCGATCGTCCTCAGCTAATTTCAAACCTTGCCACAGCAAGTGAACTGCCGCAGCATAGTTTTTTTGCTCGACTATATATAATCGAGCCAGATTGCTGTAAGCAGCAGGCAAACCGAGTTTGGCAGCTTGCAGATATTTTCCTCGAGCGCATTGTAAATCTTGCACTTCTTCGCATAGCCATCCCAAATTGTAAAGAGCTGCTTGGCTTTTTGGATTTAGGGAGAGCGCTAACTCATATGCTTGTTGAGTATTAGCTAATCGATTAGCTTTGTAATTCTCAAACGCCCTATTATTAAAAAAGGATGCCAGTTCCGGCAAGCCAATTTTCCAGCCGCCAAAGCCTACTGCTAGAATCAGCAAAAATGCCCCCCACTTCGATTTGTGATGCTTTTTTGCGGGTTCTTTCATAACATTGAAAATGTTAGTTAATGGTGTCGTTTTTAGCATATTTAAACTTGAGAGTTGGGCGATATTTTGTTTGCCACATTTAATTGCCACCCTAATGGCATTACGATCTTAGGAAATGACTCAGGCTTGAGCCCATTTCTCATAAGAGTTTGCAAGTCCACAGCCGAATGCTTGGGTAATGGTCCCACTACCTAGATGTATTCGAGCATAGGTTAATCATTCCTGAGACTCCAGAAGCGATCCGGAAATTTTCAGAAAAAAGGAAGTGGGAAGCAGGAAGAAGGTAGGACTGTCCCGATTATTTAAGTAATAATACTTAGTCAGCGGTCGATCGACTGTAGGCGGCTGTATTAGGAGATACAGCCTATCCCTGGTTTATGAAGTGCAGCTTTAGACTTAGGCGCTTGCCCTTCTTCGTGTCAACAATCGCCTGAAACCCCTGAGACATCTCGTCTTTAACCCAGTCTCGAACCCCCTCGCATCCCCATTCTTAAGGGGGACGAAAGAGCGCTTCGAGTTTCCCCCAGACGCTACGCAGGCGCCGGGGGCTCGAGCCCTAATCGTCAGACAGCAGACCGGTACTATCTTTAAGGTATTTGTTGACACCAATAGGCTGCTCCCCGTGTTCCCACGGGGTTCGCTCGATTTGGGGTGTACTTCATAAACTTGCAATCTGCTGTAAGATGGACTCGGGTGAAATAACTCTAATTAAGTTTGTAGTGACCACCGAAGTCCTCAAAATTTTCAACAGGGGATATCGAACAATTTTATGATAAGTAATTAACCGAACTCGATTTAAAATAATCAAGCACTAATCACTCCTGAGTAATAAACATCTCCCTAAATAAAAAATTCAACCTTCGAGTAGCAAAGATTGTACTTTCTTTTTCGGAGATGTTTAATGACTAATGACTAATGACTAATGACTAATATTGCTTCATCGCTCTCTCCATATCCCGCTTGTCTTCGCGTTTCTTCAAATCTTCGCGCTTGTCGTACAGTTTTTTCCCTTTACCCAAACCGATATCAAGTTTTACCCAGCCACCTTTCAAATACATTTTTAACGGCACTAAAGTCAAACCTTTTTCTTCAACTTTGCCTATCAATTTACGGATTTCCTGCTTGTGCATCAGCAATTTACGGGTGCGGCGGGGTTCGTGATTAAAATAGTTGCTAGCACTTCTCCAGGGTGAAATGTGAACGTTTATCAGCCACAGTTCGCCGTTCCGAACTAAGCCATATCCGTCCCGCAAATTGGCTTTTCCTTCCCGAATTGATTTGACTTCGGTGCCCTTCAACTCGATTCCCACTTGGTATGTCTCTATAATTTCATAGAGATGGCGCGCTTGTCGGTTATCGCTAACAATTTTGTATCCTGGGCTTTTTTCGCTCATTTTTACCTCCGCTAAAATTAATTATTATAACGCTAGCTTCTCTGTAGAGAAAATCGAAGCTTGACAAAACTTAAATAATCGGTCTAGGCATTACCAATTTGGCTGAGCTAAGATGTCACCAACGTGAATGTCAAGCGGTATCATGCAGCGCACCAATATTCCCAATTCTGACCTTCCAGATGCTGTCAGTCCCAATTCTGCGGTTAAGTTGGTTTGGCTGGCTCCTTTTTTGCTGGCGCTTGCTTGGTTTTGGGCTAATATCTCGGCTGTTAAGTGGCTGTTATCCTCGTTTGTTGAGATACCCACACTATACAAGATACTAATTGGCTTTCTGATTGTAGCATTAGTAGTGCGATCGATTGGGAACTCGGATCGCCCGCCCGGATTTTCGCCAAATTTCGTTTTGAGGCGATATCCGCTGCTGTTAATGTTGGGTGCGGGTATTTGCTCGATCGCCCTTCAGTACATAATTGATATCAAACAAGTTACTGTCCTGCTATTTATCCTCGGAACTTACGGGCTGTGCGGCTTAATAGTAGAGCCGAACTTTTGGCGAAAAAACTTGCCAGTTGCGGGCTTGCTGGCTTGTATTTTACCATTCAACAGTCAGTTTAATAGCGGATTAGGTTTGCCGGCGCGAGTGCTGACTGCTCAGGTAGTAGAACAGTTGCTCTCAATACTGCACGTTGGGGCTATTTCTTCTTACGATATTATCATTTTGGAAAACGGCATCGCTCACGTTGACGTGCCTTGTAGCGGCATTAAAACTCTCTTAGTCGGAACGCTATTTTTGCTAGCTGCTACCTGGCTGGAAGGACGTAAATTGACTTTAAAATGGCTAGCCGTCGGCGCTGCTAATTTCTTAATGTTAGTATCTGCTAACGCTGCGCGGGTTGCCGTTTTAGTCCTGGTTTCAGAAGTGTTTAAACAGCCAAAGCTAGCCGAAATTATTCACGTACCTCTGGGAATAGTCGGTTTAGTATGTGCTTGTTTTGTTACCTGGTTAATGCTGCAACGAATACCAAAATTTCAGCCCGAAAAAACCAGCGGTATTTCTGCCAAACCCAACTCCGAATTACTCCCAAATCACCCTCTAGCCAAACCAGGAATAATTGTAGCAGTCACAGTTTTGGCAGTCATAGGTCAACTGTCTCATGTAGAAACGTCAAAAATGGCGATCGCACCTTTAAGATGGCCTGAATACATTAAATCAGATTCAATTCCCCTGAATGCTAGCGAACAAAGATTCTTTGGCAACTATCCGGACACGCAAACACAAAAAATCAGATTTGTCGCCGACAACTTGCGCGGTTCCCTGCTCACAGTAGCCAGCACATCCTGGCAAACTTATCATGCTCCCGAGTTGTGTTTTGTAGCCAGCGGAATTCCCGTCAATCGCATAGAAAAAAAACAACTAACTCCTGAAATAACAGCGCGCTGGCTGTCTCTCAAAAACAACCAATTATCAGCAGTATACTGGCTGCAATCTCCACAGCTAACTACAGATAACTTCATGATCCGTATCGGCAGCGACCTCACCAACAAAAATCACAATTGGGTGCTAGTTTCCATTTTATTTAATAGTTCGCTACAAGCGGAAAATCAGGAAGTAAAAAAGTTTGCTATTAACGTCTACGATACCGTTAAAAAAAGCTTACAAGGAGAAATGAATGAAAATTCAACAGGTATTTGATGGAAGTTTTCAAACACTTTTTTGGGTTTGGAATTTGACATTTATATCGATTGTTTACTTGGGGATTTTGCCGATGATAGGAGTGCCATTAGTTAGGGCGACAATCGATGGCATCATCCCCCTAGAGTTTTCTTTAACCCTGGCAGCTACGAGCGCAGTACCCACTGTATGTACAGTAATAGGAGCTGGGCGTTTTAGCAAGCAACCCCTACAGTTAATGCGTTGGTTTTACGGCGTAGAAGCACCGCTATTTTTGCTGTGTTTGCTCCGCTTGTTCCTGCTGCGAGAACTCACCCCAGCTAGTTATCAAATCATCGCTACTATTGCTTTGTGCATTGCAGCATTTTCAGTCGAAATGCTGTACGGCTATCTGGGTAAAAAAGAAAATTTTCAAAATATCTCTGATTCTCAAACTTCCCATAATAAACAGCCTATCTTTTTAAATTCAATCGGAGAAAAACGAAGTGCGTGGCTGCAATTAGGATGTCACAGTTTAATGCTAGTAGTTGGCATTTGGGCGGCAACATTGCTGCTTTATTACGCTGTACCTGTGGCATTGTTTACACTTTATGGATTCTTCACTGTAGTCATTGAGTTTTTCAAGTTTACATGGGTATCAGCATTTTGGGATATCTTTAGATACGGGGGCTGGGTCTGGGGTTTAATTTGGATACCGCTATCCTTTATATTCTTTGGTTTAACCTGTAGCTTATTCGTTGTCATGCCTTCGCTGTACGGCTTTCTCTACATTCATTCCGGGCGGAAAATATGGCAGAGTTTTGCTGCCCAATACGGGAAAAATAAAGCGCTAATCGGAAGTTTGGGAGTCATAGCAGCTTGGCTGGCTATTTTCTCCGCTTTGCAGCAACAGCCACAAGTTGCAGCGCTGAAAATGCTGGCAACTCCCCCCGCAAATGACACGGTTCGCCAAACTTTATTAGCCAAGTCTGATATGATTCGATCCGGCTTAGTGAACGCTTATTTGTCCCCTTACCGCTACCTCAGCACTGTGGGAGAAAACAACCACATTTATGAGATATACAAAAATAGTTTGAATTGGCCTGACGGAGCGGCTAAAACGGTGCAGAACAGCTATAATGTTTTAATGTCGCCGTTTTTGTATCTAGGCTCTAGTGCTGATGTGAAAAAAGCCGAAAAACTCTACGGCGAATTCTTCGATACGGAACTGCAAAAAGGCGACACAGAAGCAGTAAAACACGCGGTACAGTCAACATCAAACCGGGAAGAAGCAAAAGCTGGTTTGCTGAATGTCAATCAGGAAAAAGTATGGTTGCAGTCGCAAGAAGTGACAGTCAAAGAAAACGGCGACTGGGCTGACGTTCAACTCTACGAAGTTTACAAAAATCAAACGCCGAACTTGCAAGAAGTATTCTACTACTTTTCGCTGCCGGAAAGCGCCGCAGTTACAGGAGTTTGGCTGGGCGATACTGGCGATTTAAACAAACGTTTTGTATTTACGGTATCGCCTAGAGGTGCGGCCCAGCAAGTCTACAATCAACAGCTAGTACAAAGAGTCGATCCGGCTTTGGTAGAACAAATTAGCCCCAAACAATACCGTTTGCGGGCTTTTCCAATCCCGCCTAAACGAGAATTCACCCAAACTGAAGAACCAACGGAAATGCACCTGTGGCTTACTTACAAAGTTATGCGTCAGCCCCAGGGTTGGGCTATGCCTGTTTTGGCTGAGAAACGCAACATTTTTTGGAACCAAAATACTCGCCGCACGATTGCTGGAAAAGAGGTCAAATACAGCGGGAAAGAAGCAAGAGAAATTTGGCTGCCACCCTTTTTGCCCGCAGTCGCACAGCAACCTCTAACAGCGCAGCAGGCTGTTCTACCGGGAGGAAATATCATTTCTGCTAAGCCGCTGGCTGATGCAAATTACGCGCTACTGCAAGGCAAAAAATTGGCAGTTATTCTCGATACTTCCCGCAGCATGGCGGCCCAAAAGAAGGAAGTAAAAGAGACTTTTGAATGGTTGAAAACTAATGCAGCAGGCAAAAATGCTGTTGATTTGTATGTCGCCAGCGCTGCGGGAATGCCACCTAAGTTTGTGGAAGATGTACGCAATTTCGATGCGGCAAAGGTGATATTTTACGGTACAATCCAGCTCAAAGATATGCTGCAACAGTTTGCACAGTTGCGGGACGATAAAAGTTACGATACGGTATTTTTGGTGAGCGATCGCCACAGTTACGAATTGTCGGACGATCGCAAACCTAAAGTTTCCATCTCTGCACCGCTGTGGACAGTACATTTGGGAGGTTTGCCCTCCGGCTACGACGACGCAACTTTAAAGGCAATTCAAGATAGCGGCGGCGGAGTTGCTACGGATATGAAAGAGGCGATGCAGCGAGTGGCGACGACAGCAGCTTCGGGCAAATCTACAGTTAGCGTTGTTGACGGCTATGTTTGGAGTTATGCCAAAACGCCGCAGCCGAAAAAAACCGCAAAATCGGCGGCAGTCGCAGAGTTAAAAGATACCGGAAATGAAGGCTTTAAACCGATAGCTGCGCGGCAGTTGATAACGGCACTTAGCAAGCAGAAAAGTTCAAATCAATTGACGCAACTGGATGCAATGCACGCATTAGCTAAAAATTTCAAAGTGGTGACGCCTTATTCTTCGATGATTGTGTTAGTTAATGATGCGCAAAGGGAGCAACTCAAACAAGCGGAAGCTAAGAGCGATCGATTTGACAGAGAGGTAGAATCCGGTAAGGAGGAGTTAACTAAGCCGAATAATCCTCTGAATGTTTCGGGGGTTCCTGAACCCGAAGAATGGCTGCTGTTGGCGGTTGGTGCGATCGGGCTTTTGGCGGTTTTCCTCCGCCAGCGGCGCGCGAAATTGATAGGTTGAAAAGTCCGATGGTTGAAAGTTAATGAACTCGTTCCCAGGCGATTTGCTTGGGAACCAGTCAACGATTAACCAAGCACAGCCTCCCAATCTGCATTACCAGGCTCTGCATGGTAACGAGTAAACCGACTTCTGCAAGAAAACCTGCACCCGCCGTGAAAATATCTGATATCATATCCGGTCGATTACCATAACAAAAACGGTGCGATCGTTTGGAATTCAGTCCGCACCGTCGATCGAATCTGATTGTGGTTAATTAGTCGCACACCAGATGAACCCCCGATGCCGATTCAAAACTTTAAGCCGCCGCTACCAAGCACCAGTAAAGTCGATTAAGGCTCGATCATAATTGCTTTCGGTTTCTGAGAATCGAACAGAGAAGCGGAAATCAGAATCACCACATCCTTTGTTTCATTTTGACCGTAATGCACCATGCCCCCTGGCTCAACTAAAGAATCTCCAACCGTCAGACGAGTAGTTTGGCCCGCGTCTAGGGTTTCTTCTTTACCATTGGCGCGTTTAATGTTCGCGGTTCCCTTGACAACCTTATAGGTGAGCGTCCCCAATTCAACTTTTTCAATTTGCATCCCTGGATGAATATGAGGTGGCAGTTTTGCCCCAGCAGGAATGGTATAACGTACTAATTCTAAAATTCGACCTTCTGCCTCACTGGGATAACCACTCGCTAAGACTTCCCGCTTCACGGTTTGAGTATAGCTAGTGCTCGGTGGTGGTGTTTGCTGACTTCTCGCCACCGTCACTGTTCCCAAGCCAACCATCATCATCACAGAAAAACGCAAACCTAATTTTTTCATGGTCTTTTTTGTTCCAATCTCTAGTTTTTCCATGCCTAGTGGGGATTTGATCCATGAATCATCACTCATCTATATCGACAAAAACGCGATCGCCCTCAATCTTTACCGGATAAGATTCCAGGGCATGGCTGGGTGCATTCACACATTTACCCGTATCTAATTTGTACTGATACTTATGAAACGGACAGGTAATGATGCCCCTGCTTACCTTACCCATGTCGATCGGATATTCTAAGTGAGTGCAAGCATTGCGGTAACAAGTTACATTCATGCCTTGACGATTCAAAATAACTGAAAGATCGTCAACGTTTACCTTCAAGACACCCCATTCGGGAACTTGATTTAGTGTTGTTATTTCTAGCCACATAAAATATTTATGCTCCGAAAAAAACCGATCGGGACTTACGCCTAACCTAATTATGTAGGGTGCGCGTTGCACACCTTACTGCTATCAGTAGCGTGTCAAACCACTTTTTGCGTAAGTCCAGATTATCTTATTCCAGCCGCAGGTAACGCATGAGAATGCTCATCACTTCACCCGGCTTTTGGGTTCGTTGCAGCGGACTCCACTCGCTGACAGAGGCAAAACCCAAACAGAAAAGGATGTGAATAATGCTCCTCACCGCTTTGGGAGAACCTATCAGCAGGATTTTGACGGGTTCTCGATCGGGTTGTGGAGGCTCTGCGACGGGTACAGTCGCTGTAGCAGTATCGGTTGCTGGGGGATTGGCAAGGAAGTTTTTCGGCATAAGCGTTTTGTGTTTTTGGGGTAAATGTTACCTATAGGCAACAAAAACATTCTATCGTCAATGTTACTTATAGGCAACATTTACGAAACGATCGCCCTCTGAGACAATCTGAGGCATGGGAAAAGCAGGCAAAGCACTCAAGCAGGTGCTGGAAACTTATAACATCAGTCAAAATCGCTTGGCTGTGACAATGGGCGTAGCACGTTCCAACATTCATCGTTGGGTAAATGAAAGTAGAGATCCCGTAGCAGAGGCAGTGTTGGACATTCGGAAAGCACTATGGCAAATTAATCCCGATGCAGCAGGGGAGTTCATTCGTTTGTATTTAGATGATGTGGAGGAAAAACCCGAAGAGTAATAATGTCCACAATCTTTACTTAGCTGCGAGCTTCTGAGAACATAGAAGCCATGAGCAAGGCAGGAAAAGCGCTGAAGCAGGTTTTAGAAATCTATGGCATCAGCCAAAATCAATTGGGAGCGATTATGGGCATTGGACGATCGAGCATTAACCGTTGGGTTAACGAGAATAGAGATCCGGCATCAGACGCGGTTCTAGAGATTCGCAAGGGATTACAGCAAATTAATCCCGATGCAGCCGGGGATTTTATTCGTTTGTATTTAGATGATTTGGAGGGAAAACTCGAAGAGTAATCATAGGGGCGATCGGGCGATCGCCTCCGATGCCAGTTATGCTTAAAATAGACTCAACAAGTAGCTGACAATATATAATCTTTCTCGCTTTTAATAAATTCTCACAAACTAATTGGCGATCGCCCTTGAATGCAGCAAGGGCGATCGGTGGGAGACTCTCCACACCTGAGAACCTAACCGTTTTCCTCGCCATTTCCCAGGTACAACCTGACGAATTCATCAGCCGCCTGCCGATTGAATGTCTGCAACGCTTGCTTAATCGCAAATACCGCCTCGGCAGATGGGTCTCGTTCTTCGCTCACCCAACGGCTAACGTTTGAGCGATCGATTTCCATCTTTGCCGCCAATTGATATTGACTGATATCGTATGCCTCTAATATTTTTTTGAGGGCTTTTCCTGCTCTTCCCATGCTCCCGATTGTGTCAGAGAGTCATGCTCTTGTAAACGTTGCTGATTGTCATCTAATGCGCTACACTGCGAGCAGTTGACAATTAGCATCTATCAGATCGAGGAGATCCACCGCAATGACTCAAACACAGCTTTTTGTTTCCACAGATATCAACGAAATCCCGATATCGCTGACATCACAGCCAAATCCTGTGCCTGCGGAACCAGACCGGGAACCTGTGCTGATCCTAGTGATTGGCTCCCGGAAGGGAATCGATAAAATTGTTAGCGCACTCTACTTGCGTCGCTTTGCAGCAGTTCAAGAATGGTCGCAGATTTTACCGGCCCCGACTATCGGCAAGCTCATGCGGAGTTTGATTCGCTATGTTTCTTTAGATTAAATAGGGCAAAAATGCTCTTTTACATCAGACGCAATGTTCTGCAAAACTGGATGGGGCGATCGCATTTTGAATTAAGTGCGATCGTTTCTTCCTTCTCAATTTAATTGTAAAGCCGATCAAATACCAGAGTCTGGCTGGTGCGATCGCCTCAATATTTGACGATCGGCCTCAAACATACTATAGCAATCCTTCCAGAAGTCGTAAATTTTTTACCCTACCCCAACCCTCCCCGAACCCGCTCGCTCGGAAGTAAGAAATTCACAAATGATTTAGGATTGCTATATTCAGCTTTTCCCTACGGATGAATCTGACTCAAAATCACCCGCAACCTGTCGTAATCATCCTTCAACAAAACACTCAAACTCCTCCCCGCTTCCACCAACCAAGATCGATCGCGCATCCGCAACTGATAAATCTCCCGAATCGCCGCCGCCGTCAGCGCATCCACCGGCGCATTAGCCACCCCCAGCAGCGTCCTCAAAAAATCCAACTGCACCGTAAAATCAATCACCTCATCGGGTTCGCAGCGATAAACCGCCTGGTGAATTTGCGGCGGGCGCGGCGGCAAATACTGATAAATTTTACCCCTCGACGGGCCGTGGCCGTTCAACCTTTCCGGCGCAGCCTCAAACCCCACAATCGCCACTCGAAACTCGGTTTTGAGCATCGCAAAAATCTGCGGTTGTTCTTCCCGCAACTCTTCCAGCGACAAACCCAAAGCGCGAGCTCTGTGCACGGAGTCGATCGGGCTAGTCGTAGCGTAATAAACCACGCCGTAAATTTGATTTTTCGACTCTTCATCCTCGGCCTTCACCCAACTCCCAAAAGGCGGCATCACGGGAAAGCTTAAGTCTTCCGGTTCCAAACATTGAGCCAAAAACTCCGAAGTTGCCGTCTCGATTACCTCAGCAATGCGATCGGGATGGCGCTCTTTTGTAGCAAATTGGGGTAAAGGTAAACGCATAGTTTTAGTGATTAGTCATTAGTCATCAGTCATCAGTCATCAGTCATTGGTTTTGTGCTAGTTTTCAAGGGTCTTGAGTTAGTAGCCTGGTATTGGGTACTTTAGCAATTACACATTACCCATTACCAATGACTAATGACCGCTGACTATTTCGCGCGGCCAGCCGTAGCATCTACAAGTTCCAACTGCGATAGCCGAAACGTGATCAGCTTGTCCCAATTGCCGCCTTCAAACAGTACCGCGACTTTGCCGTCGCTAACTCGCTGGACTTGTCCTTGATAGGTGTAGTAAATCTCACCCTTATCTTTAACTCGAACTGCCGAACCTGGAAAAATCATAATTGTTTTAATGTTATGTTTGCTGTTTATAGTTTACCTTTTCTTGGCGATCGAGACTTGATGCTAAAACAGGCCAGATGCCTGTTCCACAAACTAAACAGGCAAGATGCCTGTTCCACAAACTAAACAGGCAAGATGCCTGTTCCACAAACTAAACAGGTTTCTTGTGGGGTGGGCGTCCCGCCCGCCCATCAAAAGCTGATTAACAATCCAAGATGTGAGTTAGGCTAAGGCTGCTACGGAAACTTTACCGGCAATGCGGCCCGCGATCGCCCGCAACTCCCTAGCTGAAGCAGAACCCGGTTGCCCCACCACGATCGGCACCCCCGAATCGCCACCTTCCCGCAACGGAATTTCCAGCGGAATGCAGCCTAACAGCGGCACTCCCAACTCAGCAGCAGTCTTTTCCCCGCCGCCGGAACCGAAAATATCGTATTGCTTGTCGGGCATATCCGGCGGCACAAAATAGCTCATGTTTTCCACAATTCCCAGCACCGGCACTCCCAACTGCTGGAACATCTTTAAACCTTTGCGAGAGTCCAACAAAGCCACAGTCTGCGGCGTCGTCACGATTACGACACCAGCCATCGGCACCGCCTGCGCCATTGTCAACTGCGCGTCTCCAGTACCCGGAGGCATATCGACAATCAAATAGTCTAAATCGCCCCAATTCACCTGATAGAGGAACTGCCGAATGATCCCGTTTAACATCGGGCCGCGCCAAATCACCGGTTGGTCTTTGTCAATTAAAAACGCCATCGACACCAATTTGACGCCGTAATTAAAGGCGGGTTCGAGGCTTTCCCCGCTTTTTCCGTCCCTAACCATCACTTTCGCGTCCCCCAGACCCAACATTGTCGGGTCGTTGGGCCCATAGATATCCGCATCCAGCAAACCCACCTTAGCGCCTGTTTGCGCTAGCGCTACTGCCACATTTACCGCCACCGTGCTTTTGCCGACGCCGCCTTTGCCGCTGGAAATTGCGATAATATTTTTAACGCCTTCAATGCCTTGGCGATCGACCACTCCCTTTTGCTGAGGAGTCTCGGCTGTCACCTCCACGGTCACTTTTTCGACTCCTGGCAACTGTTTGACCGCTTTTTGGCAATCTTCGACAATAAATTCTCGCAGGGGGCAAGCAGGCGTTGTCAGCACTAAAGTAAAGCTGACGACACCGCCGTCAATTTTGATGTTACGAATCATGTTCAATTCCACCAAACTCTTTTGCAGTTCGGGGTCTTGCACGGGTCGCAGGATTTCTAAGACTGAACTGACATCGAGTATCTTGGGCATTGTGTTCTCCACCATAGCTCTGCAATTGGGTTAGCGAATTTCCGATCGCAGGTTTAAGTATATTTTTATTGCTATTTTTTAATGTAACTTCATAGCGATCATTTGCAGACCTACGGTGGCATAATTACATGACGACTGGATTTGGCAATCATTGCCCATCTAAGACTAAAATCTGACGACAGAAAATTTTATGACAGTTTCTACAACAGTTAAAACCGCCACTTCCCCGTTTTTGCCGCCGGCTGACTCAAGAGCTAGAGTCAGCCAATTTATGAAAAGCCTACAAGACGAAATTTGTCAATCCCTCGAACAGCTCGATGGGCTGGGCAAATTTAAGGAGGACTCTTGGGAACGATCCGAAGGCGGCGGCGGACGTTCTCGCGTCATGCGCGAAGGCAATATTTTTGAACAAGGGGGAGTCAATTTTTCCCAAGTGTGGGGCGAAAGTTTGCCGGCTTTGATTCTGGCAAAGCACCCAGAAGCTGCTGGTCACGATTTCTATGCAACGGGTACTTCGATGGTGCTGCACCCCCGCAATCCCTACTTGCCCACGGTTCACCTGAATTACCGCTATTTTGAGGCGGGGCCGATTTGGTGGTTTGGCGGCGGTGTGGATTTGACTCCTTATTACCCGTTGGCTGAGGATGCAGCTCATTTTCACAAAACTCTGAAAGCAGCTTGCGATCGCCACCATCCCGGATATTATCCGACATTTAAACTCTGGTGCGACGAATATTTCTACCTCCCCCACCGCCAAGAAACCCGCGGCGTGGGCGGACTGTTTTTTGACTACCAAAACGCTCAAGCCCCGCTTTACCGCGACCAGAATGTCAAAGGGAAGGCTGCTGAGTGCAGCAACAACATCGGGGTGCCGGAACCTAGGAGCTGGGAGTCGCTGTTCGCCTTTGTACAGGACTGCGGCCGGGCATTTTTGCCGGCTTATACCCCCATAATTGAAAAGCACCGATCGAAAGAATACGGCGATCGCGAGCGCAATTTCCAACTTTACCGCCGCGGCCGTTACGTTGAATTTAACTTGGTGTACGATCGAGGCACGACCTTTGGTTTGCAAACCAACGGACGCACCGAATCGATTTTAATGTCCCTGCCACCTTTGGTACGCTGGGAATACTGCTACGAGCCAGAACCCAACTCTCCAGAAGCCGAACTCTACTCCAAGTTCCTAAAACCGCAAGATTGGGCGAATTGGATGCCTCAGCAGTCACCGACCTGAGTTAAACTACTGGGACAGTAACCACCGCGATAGATAATAAATTTGAGGGAAGGGTCAGTGATTCATATTGATCAAAAAACCCACACGCTTCAAGACGGTACAACAGTTATCGTCTTAGCACCGACAGGACGGTTGGACATCACTACAGCTTGGCAATTCCGCCTCAAGTTGCAAGAGTGTATTTCCAAACTCAGCCGCCATGTCGTCGTGAATCTTGGTCAGGTTAACTTTATAGATAGCTCTGGTCTGACTTCATTGGTAGCAGGTATGCGCGATGCGGATAAAGTTAAGGGAAGTTTCCGCATTTGCAATGTTCATCCAGAAGCCAAACTGGTGTTTGAAGTCACCATGATGGATTCTGTGTTTGAAATATTTGAAACGGAAGAAGAAGCTCTAGAGGGGGTGCCACGCGCAAGTTGAGCACCTGCTTTGTATCTGTTGCGGTGTCGCGGGTAATTTAAGCTTGAGACTCAGAAGCGCGCAGAAACCCAGCACAAGAACAGGAAGCAGGTAAATTTTTGCCTGCTTCCTTCTGTCTTCTTCCTTTCTTGAAAGGTTGAGACGTTCACCAAAACACTCTCAGTAGAAGAATACCTCAAGGTAAAGTCTTGCGTTCTCTCGCGACGATAACTAAATCTTTCTTCCTTCTTCCTTCTTCCTTCTTTCTTGTTGCTTCTTGCTTCAACCCAATATCTCAGAAGCAAAATCCTGACGCTTGACAAATCTAAAAGGGCCCATTAAAGCTCCCCAGATAGCCTTGCCTGTCGTGGGGCTTATTCCTTTGTCGTAGCTGAGAAATTCCTCGCCTGCGGCTTCAAATCCCAAGTCTACTTGGTAATTTTGCCCCTCGTAGGCAAAGCCGCAGCGAGTGCCCTCCGGCAAAGATGCTCGAAAGCGATAGCCGTTTGAGGCTAAATTTTGCACCGCAACCGAGAGGGTGCAGCCGGGGAGGAGTTGGATTTGCTCGTTCGTTAGCTTTCCAAGCAAGTCGGGGTTGCGACCGGCTCCTTGGAAGGCTGCGATATCCTTGAACATATAATACTGAGCTTCTATGAGTCCCGGCGCTGTCTTCACCTGCCTCAGTTGCACGATGCGGGGGCGGTATGGCTTATCTAATTTCAGAATGTTGGCTTGTTCCGCAAACAGGGCAATGCTAGGTTCGGAAAATAGAGGAATGGGCAAAGGTCTTTGCCACAAACAAAGGTGGACGTACCACGCCGGGTCTGCTAGCGCTTGTTCCCGGTTGTCAAATTCGCCCGCCATGTACTGGGCTAAAGCTATTAATTCAGGAGAAATTGTCATGTTTGTTTGATTTTTCAGGAGGGGGACTTGACAGTAAATACTTATTGTGATATGCGTTAGGAGATCGGGGCTGGGCAAGTCAGAAGATTAAATTTATGAGCGTTCCCAGCTAAGCTATGATTGTAAAGATACTGGGGTGTAAAACAGTAGCCTAAATTTCTAGAATTATCTAGATTTTTTCAGATTTTAAAGAAGAGAGCAACAATCGTGATAAACTCGAAAAACGCATGATTAGTGCGGGTTGTTAAAACTTACTTGGCATGAAAACCAGAGAAACACGCTTAGCGGAAATTTGGGTAAAAGCCCCCTCCTTATAGGACGGCTTTAATTGATTGCCGACTTTTGTTTTAATCGTTTAGTTGCGTCAATATCTATTTTTCAAATTTCATTGCATTCTATTTAAAATAGAATACAATGATACTATACCACAGGTAGAATAACCGCCGATACAAATGAGACACCAAGCTCAAACGACTGGTCGGAAAACAATAATGGTTAGTGGGTGGCGAACACCACGAAAAACACAGCTAGGCTAACTAACGTAAGCCAAAACCAGAAAAGTAAATTATTGGAAGTTAAAAACGTACCGTAGGGCATACGGAAACGTGAGAAGTAATTCTCGAACGCTTGGGGAGATAAAGCCCTCTGGGACTAACTAAATTAGGCTCAATATTTGGTTCATTTGAACGGATATTTGGTCTAAGAACTGCCGCAAGGATAGATAGTTTTAAGGTAGGTCGCCAGAACCAAGAATCCCCACGCCTTTACGCTGGGGAGTGTCAAACAAACTAATCATCAAAAAACCAAATATTTCAAGTCCTCTGTTAATTTTAGCAGTCTCTAACTGGAAAGCTCAGGCCAACCTGAGCAATCAGGAAGCTTAGAGCATCCGATCTAGGCTAAACATAAATCGCTAAGTTTGACTTGCAGATTTCTGTAGGTTTTTAGAAGCGGTTTTGCCCTCGTAGTGCCGACATATTAAGCGGTGCTGCCGATCGCGCGTAAAATCTTTTTGATAAAATTTTGCCTCGGTTTCCAACAGCACCGCTAAAAAAAAACTAGCAATTTTTGTCAGCCAGAGCGCAAATCGACTCCCCCGACTTTACTCACGGCCGTGAGCCCCCCCGCAACGGCAAAATTATTTATCTATAAGACTCAGGTGAACAAGAACCGTACTGTTTCAGATACTAAGCGAAGTTTCTATACGATTCACACTCGACCGATCAATTCAATTTACCGTCGAGTGGTAGAAGAGTTGATGGTAGAAATGCACTTGCTTTTGGCAAATGCAGATTTTCAATACGACCCGATTTATGCTTTGGGTGTGGTGACAGCTTTCGATCGATTCATGCTCGGGTACGCCCCAGAAGCAGACAGAGTTTCGATTTTTAACGCTTTGTGCAAGTCCCTAGAGGAAGATCCAGATCGCTACAAGCAAGACGCTCAGCGATTGGAAAGCTTGGCGGAGCGACTTTCCGGGCAAGAGTTGCTCTCGTGGCTCGATCGCTCGACCAGCTTTGAAGATACAGCGGATTTGCAAGCGTCTTTAGGGGCGATCGCCAGCAACCCTCAATTTAAGTACAGTCGCTTGTTCGCGATCGGTTTGTTCTCGCTGTTAGAAAAAGCTGACCCTAACTTGGTAAAAGACCAAGAAACGCGAAATAACGCGCTCGCCAAAGTCAGTGCAGCATTGCACCTCCCAGAAGACAAAGTTAGCAAAGATTTAGATTTGTACCGCAGCAATTTGGAAAAAATGGCCCAAGCGCGAATAGTGCTTCAAGATGTCATCCAAGCGGAACGGAAAAAACGCGAAAAACGAGAGACAAAAGTTACCGCAGGCCCCTCGGCTGAGTCTTCTGACAGCAACAATTAATTATTTGAAGGAAGAAGGAAGAAGGAAGGAGGAAGAAGGAAGGAGGAAGAAGGAAGGAGGAAGAAGGAAGAAGGAAGAAGGAAGGGAGAATTTTTTATTTGAGCTAACAAATAAAGAAAACTCTTAAATTTTAATTTTTTGTTCTGCAATTCTGGCTTTGACCAAAAATTTCTTGAGGGTACCCGCCACGTGATTTATCCGTGGAATCAATCCAAAATCTCAAATCGAAAATCCTCAAGCCCCCGCATTTATCCGTGGGGTCAATCTAAAATCTCAAATCGAAAATCTAAAATCGATTGACCTTCTGGCGAATGCCTTCAGATGAATGTTGGGGGCTGCGGAAACTAAAAATCCCGCTTTCTGAATAGAGCGGGATCGAGTTAACTAAAATAGAGCTGTTGGTGTAATACTAAGCCTGCGGCTCAAAATTAGTGGCGTTAGCTTGCAGCCAAGTGCTTAGCTGTGAAAGAACTTCGTTTCCAGAAGACTTGCCCAAAGCTGTGGGGTTTGGGGTGTCGGGCCTGTCCACGTTGCGGGCGATCGCAGCGTTGACTTCTTTGGAAATCAAATCGTGAAGTTGCTCCTTAGCCCTAGCCCTTTGAAAGTGAGCTCCCTCTTCCGTCGTAGCGTAAAGAGGTGGCAGCCTATTTAAAGCATAAGCTGCAATATCTCCCACATCCAGACTCAGGTCGCTCGTCGCCTCAATTTCGGCCACCCTAGCGATCGCATCGCTCAGCACCAACTCTTCCATCACATTGATAAACTGTTTGCGCGGCAGAACCACAACTTCGCCGGTCAACAAAGCTCCCATCAGACGATCGAGAGCCATGTACTCTTCGATCGACAATTCCGAAGCCGTATTGCAGATCCGTCCCACCTCAGCTTCCATAGACGGCGTTAAATAGCCGTCCTGCAAAGCTTGTTCAACAATTTTTTCAATACTCATATATGCTTCCCACTCAACGGCATCATTAATAGAGTTTTGTAAAGACGCGATTGCTTGCGTCTTGAAATTCGAGTTTTGAGAGTTGAGTTGAGAATTTTTATAAAAATCCTAACTCAATACTGATAACCCATAAAGTTATCTGCACACCCCAGCCACAAACTTACCCCATAATTGACTGATAAATTCATCAAAACCTGCAAAACTTGCTACTCAACTCCCTGAAGCCGCCAAGGTACAGGATCGACGGACTGCCCGTGTACGTAAAGTCCCCAGTGCAGGTGAGGGCCTGTCGAAGCCCCCGTTGACCCCAAAGCACCTATTACTTGACCGGCTTTCACGACATCGCCCTCCTGGACATCAATCCGGGCCAGGTGCATCAAAATACTTGCTACCCCCTGACCGTGGTCGATACCAACGACGTTCCCGTGGATTTTGAACCCTTGGGATTCGCGTCCCACTAGAGACACCCGACCTGCCGCCGGTGCGACTACAGGGGAACCGTAAGCACCGGCATAATCGACGCCGCGGTGGTAGTAGTCCTGAGCAAATACTCCATTATAGTATCGGCGAACTCCGTAAATAGTGGTAATTTCGCCCGAGTTGGGGCGCAACAATTTGCCGTCCCAAAATTTTTCGGGTGTCACCAGTGCTTTAAATGCGTCTACGCGATCGAATTCGGCATCTGTACCTTCGCTGTCTTTCCCAGGCGGTAGCCAGATGGATTGAGTGGGAAAATTTCGATCGCGCACTTGCACGCTTAGGTTCTGCACTTGCCCGTCACCTGCAACCTGAAGAAGGCGCGCACCGGGTTTCTCTAGCGGCGTCGTCGGCAGCAGGGCCCGAAAGCGGCCGTTGCCGATCGGAAATGCGGGGTAGTTTTTTTGCTGTAGAGAAACTTGTGGAGTTTCCCCGCCGTTACCGTCAACCTGAATAATTACTGACAGCGTATCTCCGAGTTGGGGATTTGCCGGCGTCAGAACTACCTGCAAAGCTTGCACCGGCATGGCAAAACTTAGAATACTAGCAACAATTCCCCCGAGCGAACTGGCGGTTAGCTTGTTTGCTTTCAACTGCCGCCACCGCCAAATCCGACCCGTAACTATTTCCGTACTTAGCCCGCCGTTGCCTCGACTCACAGTCATTATCATCACTAGGTGTCCTTAACCTTTGTCTCGCTGATATATTTTTAACTATCTAGACTAACTATACCAATCCGCAATGATTCGAGATAAACAGCCGTAGGTAAAAAGCTTGGTCACAGATTTGGAGATGAGAGACTAACTTAAATCAATACTTAACTTTACGCGATAAGAATAATAAAAATTCCCGTAGTGCGGGGAGGAAAGCCCGTTTTAGCCCGACGCTCACACTACCGTTTCCACCACCAATCCAGGAGAAACCAAGTTTCAACAGAAACACTCTTCATCTTTAAGCGGATGGGATTATATTTTATCAGTCCTAGCTACTGTTGCATAACTTTTCACCATTGGTATTAGCTATAGTTCACGCCGCCACAACCGAATTATTTTTTAATCCTCTGCTGTTAAATCAATTCTTTCTTGGCAATTTATTTTTTGACAACCTTCCTCAAACTCTCTAGTTATTGTAGCCTGTTTTTGGCAAAATATTATTGATTCCCTATTTTAAAATCTCACATCTAAAATAGTATGAGATAAAAATCGAGACTTCCTATAATCTTATCACCTAGAATTATAGGGATTCAAAGCTAGCCGTGAAACCATCTAAATTCAAGCATTCTTCCATAAATTCCTCTACATCGTTGACATTCTCAAGCTGATATTCCATGATGCGTTGACCGGATCCTTTCATCTTTTTGGAAGAGAAAGGCGTGGCCGGATATTTGGCAGCGATCGCTTTGAAAGCTTTGGAATGGATCTCCCAGCTTGCAGCAGAACATTTTATGATTAAAAGCCACATGATTAAATTCCTCCTTAGGTTTGGTTAACTAATAGTCTGACGAAAGTGGAACTTAGCTCGATAGTGCAGACAAATCAAGGGGTTCTGTTGTTTGGAAAAAAGCTAAAAGCCGAGCCACTATGCGAGGGACACCACCCTTAACATTAGACTCAACATTCAAAGGCATCACCGGATCGTGAAGTGATAAGCGTAACAGAAACCAGCCGGATTCGCTAGCTGACGTGCAGGAAATTCGCAGACCTTCGTAGTTATTGGGAACGATTTTCCAGTCTGCTTGGGTTGAGACAAATTCTTGCAGTTGCTCAATAACGCGATATCCTTGGGCTTGGAAATCATCCGCACTAAGTTTAATCCGAAATTCTGCACTTTCTTCTGGCTCTTTTAAATTTGCAATTAAATCTGGCAAAGATTGATTTGCTAGCTTTGATTTAGCCAATTCAATCAATAATTTGCTGACCAAATAAGCGCCATCATCCAGAAAGTAATTTTCTTTCAAAGCTGCATGGCCCGAGGTTTCAATCGCCAGCCATGATTCCTGTCCGGCTTTATTGAGGCGAATCGACTCGTCAATCACATTTTTGTAACCGCGTTTAAAGCGATGGTGAATCCCTTTTAAATCTTGTTCGATGAATTGTGTCAAGCCATCGGAGGTGATAGAATCGGTGACAATGGTAGAGCCTGGGTGTTCTTGTAATACGATCGCAGAAATCAAGGCAATTAAGCGATTGCGATTGAGTTCATTGCCAGCTAAATCGACAGCAGCACTGCGATCGACATCGGTATCAAAAATAATCCCAAAATCAGCTTGATGTTCAATTACCGCTTGACAAATTGACTGCATTGCCTGTTTATCTTCGGGATTGGGCACATGATTGGGGAAAGTACCATCGGGTTCTAAAAACTGACTGCCCGTAGTGTCTGCCCCTAAAGGTTTTAAGACTTTATCAACATAAAAACCGCCAGCACCATTGCCTGCATCCACAACAACTTTTAATCCTGTTAGTGGTTCCTCAAAATTATCGGGATGATTGACTGCTTCCCGGATATTTTTGACAAATTGGTTAGCATAAACAGAGATGAAATCATGCTTTGTAATGTGACCGGGCGCTCCGGCTGACTGAAAGTTATTGCTTTGGGCTAGTGCTAAGATATCTGTAATATCCTGTTTTTGTAATCCACCTTTGGCGGTGAAAAACTTTAAGCCGTTGCGATTAAAGGGCAAATGGCTAGCAGTGAGCATAATTGCGCCGTCGCAATCAAAACCCGGTGTAATGGTACTCATAAACATGGCGGGGGTTGAGGCCATTTCAAAGTCGTACACGGTGGCGCCAACTGAGGCGATTCCCTCCATGACTGCTTGCATTAAGGTTGGTCCTGATAGGCGACTGTCACGCCCGATCGCTATCGTTAATTCTGCGGCCGGTTTGTTGACTTTTTGCACCAGCCAACTGACAAAGGATTTACCTAGGATTGTCGCAATATCGGGGGTGAGGTTGACTTTTTCATTGGGAACGCCTTCGAGGGCGATACCGCGAATGTCTGAGCCATTTTGAAGTTTTGTCCAGTTGAAGTTTTGCATAATAATAATTGATGGTAAGTAGAAAGATCGGAGTCTGCGGTTGAAACCGATCATACCAACTTTTGTCCGCAGTTCGATGGCTCGACGCTCGCTTCGCCGAAGGTCCTTCGCGGACTAAGAAATAAAGAGGGGAGAAATCTCTGATTCGGTATTATTTAGTGACTATGGTGACAGAATTTTTCAATCCAATAAGCTAATCGGCATTTAAATTGTATGTAAAGAAACAATCAAAGTCTTGTGGTCTGTTGCTTTGAGCAACGCCCCCAATATCCAATTGGAATGTAAAACAGCTTATTGGGAATTTTTGACCAAGAATTTCAAAGGTGGTACCCGCCACGTGATTTATCCATGGAATCAATCCAAAATCTCAAATCGAAAATCCTCAAGCCCCCGCATTTATCCGTGGGGTCAATCTAAAATCTAAAATCTAAAATCTAAAATCGATTGACCCATTACCGCTGAGATTAAGCTGTGATTTCTTAGCGGGGTTCAACGCTGTAAATGGCCTGCAAGCGGAACTCACTATGAGCGGGAACTTCCACAATATCTGTAGCTGCATTGGTCGTTTCTACGCAGAGGAAACGCTGATAATCTGCATCATCAAGGTCGGCCATGTTTGCAGAAATTGTCACCCAGGGATTCCACACTACGACGGATTTACTACCAGAGGACTTAATGCGAATACGGCGATTCAGGGCGCTATCGTCAATGACTAATTCATTGGTGACATCAAGATAAATGCGATCGACTTCACCTGTTACTACCACTGCACCCACTTGAGTTTTTTCGACACCACCATCAGCTTTATCAAGATACTGGCTATTTTCTAAACCTAAAACCTGCACGCGGTTGATATCGCCGACTTGGAAATAGGTGTGGAAAGCTTGGGTGAGGGGAAATGCTTTGTCGCCTAGATTGCGGGTGATTAATTCTACAGTGAGGGTGGTGCCGATCGTCATCACGATCGCCAGTTCAAAGGATTGGGGCCAAATTGCTCTAGTTTCATCGGTATCCTTGAGTCCTAGAACGACTTTGGTGGCGCCGTCTGGGGTTGTGGCGGTTTCTAGCACATTCCAGAGGCGATTCCGCACAAACCCATGACTCGGACGCCCCAAGCCTTCGGGATCGGGGCCAAACCAGGGCCAACAGATGGGTATACCGCCTTTGATGGCTTTCCCTTCGGCATAGTAGGCTTTTTCGCTGACGAACATCAAGTCTGTGGTTTCGGTGGCTGGTTGAAATGAGAGCACTTGACCGGAATACACAGAGATTAAGGCTTTGGCTTGACCGTTGTCGATATGAATCATGGGGAAACCACCGTTTCCGGTGGCGAAGGTGAGGTGCCCGGCTATGCCGTAGTCTGTGTTTAATTGGTCAATACTCATGCTGTTGGCTTGGTGAATTGCTTTACAATTATCCGATATTATGGGGGCTAGATTGATTATATTGTTGAGTTTGACCAGGGAAGGTGCGATCGACACAAGGATGCAGTCATAGAAACGGATGGGGAATCCCAATACATCGCGAGGGGATGTGCGATCGAACCCACCGACAGACATTGCTGATTTCTCCGAGCGCCTTGCTAATACAGCAGTTCCTCAACAGACGGCGCAGCCGCAAAACTCCGCATCTGGCTTGATTCGTTGTATAGCCCGGAAACCCCAGTGGTGTCGCCCACAGCCTCCCTCGCTAAAATTTGTCTTCGTAGAGTCTGGCGCGAGGGGATTAATGCCATGAGTGATAACTGTCAGGGTACAAGCGCACTCAAACATTTGATGTAATCTCATCTGCTCCCTGTCCTTAAGTTTTGTTATGCTGAGCCAGAATCGGGTTTTTTCAAATATATGCGTTGCATATCCCGTACATTTAAAGATAACGAAATTTTATTTAAATGCAGTTTAACTGCCATATCCTTAAAGATTTTTTGAATAAGCTGACTTTTGCTTATAACGCCCAAAACATAAAATACCCTGTCGAGTGTTAGCGATCGCCCCACATAATCTGTTTTAAGCACGGTAAATCCTGCCTTAGTTACAAGTTTTTCTAGCGTGCTGGTCGTAAAAAAGTAAATATGTCCGTTGCAACTGACGTTTCTTTCTCTTTTACCCAATAATTTGAACATCAATGTATCGTATCGGGGGGTTTCCATCACGAATATCCCACCAGGCTTCAATATCCGATAAACTTCTTTCAACGTACTGTAAGGATCGGATACGTGTTCGATCACGTTCATCATCAATACAACGTCTACCGATCGATCTTCGAGTTCAGCTTCTTCTAATATGGTTGGGATGGTTTCGATTCCCAACTCAGATTCTGCATATCTGCTGAGACCCACATTAGGTTCAACCCCAACTACATTCCACCCATCTTGCTTAAAGAAGTTTAACAAATACCCCAACCCACCGCCCACTTCAATTAACTTACCTTTTTGGGGATAATGTTTGTTAAGAAAAACTCGGGTTTTTTCATAATCTTTTACCTGCACTGATTCTTTTCCAACCCTCCAGGAATCTGGCTTAACCATCGAAGCTAATACAAACTCTGGATCGTAGGTTTCTATTAATACATTGTCTGCTTCTTGGACTCTCGGGTTAGCATACATCAATCCACAGCATTTACAATTTACAATTTGATTTACCTGGGCTACTCCCTGCTCAAATCTCACAGTATAGTCATTACTACCGCACAAATTGCATGCAACGTATGTCATAGCTTTGATTTTTTTTACTTTGTTCAACTGAGTTTGGCAGAGATTATAACATATTCACCTGTGAGCAGCCACAAGTCTTGAAATTTGTTACACAAGTTTACATTCTTCCCCCTATTCCTCCTACACACCCTAAATTTATCCGGTAAGAATTAGTTTTTTAAACCAGTATTTATAGTTGATTTGTTCACAAATAAAAGCTTGAAAATAGCGGATTTTATATAATATTTTTTTCATTATTTGCCTACCATTCATCATTTTTATAACATATAAACTATCAAGACGGTGTCAATATAAATATCCAATTTATTGTAATTATTGGTAATTATTATGTCTAAATTAAGTGCATTATTATAAATTTCTACAGCAGTTCTATTGCCGATGTTTTTCGATATCTCTCTCCGATTTCTTCATTGTTATTGCGCGAGCGCCGGATGGGGCTAACTTGGTTGCTAATCGATACTCAGTTTTCTTGTCTACGTCACAAAATGCTATAACTCTGATTTCTAATAGTGACTCTTCAGCCATTAAACAACCTTGACTATCCTCTAATATTTTGAAATTTTGATTGTTCTTCACCCTCCTGACAAAATATTTCTGCTTTTTACATAATTCTCTGATTCTATCCTGACTTGAAAATACTCTCTCGATTATACCGACAGCATTTACGGAATTAACTCAACTGTTTTATCCCATATTTACTATCATGATTTGTTCCGAAGTGAAGGCTCACTCCTGATACTTCTGAATTACTTAAGTTAATTACACTAAACAGTTTTTTGTGAATAATTCCTTGATGCCTAGCAGTTTAGTTGTCATGAGAAGAGTGTATTATCTCAAGTATATACTGCTAATTCCTCCCAGTTACACTTTTGACTTTTTTCCTTCATTAGTGGTTCTAACAAATATTTATACCAATTTTCAAAAATCATGCAACAGTAGCTAGGGCTGACAAAATGTAATCCCATCCAGTTATAGATGCTAT